>NZ_VSZV01000220.1:0-14207 GCF_008919455.1 Rhizobium sp. PEPV16 | reverse complement strand
CGGACTGAATTTGGGCTCGTCGGCGGCGCAGTCGGTCATTCTCATGGTGATGGTCATCGCTCTGACCGCGGTCCAATTCCGCTTCATCGAACGCCGCGTGCAATATTGAGGAATCCCGAGGATGGTTGAAAATCGCCCTTTCCTGAATTTCCTGGCGCACCTTGTCCTCATCATCGGCGTCACCATCGTCGTATTTCCGGTCTACGTGGCGTTCATCGCATCGAGCCACGGCCCAAACGACTTCCTGTCAGGCGTCGTGCCGCTGACACCGGGAAGCCATATCATCGAGAACTATTCGACGATGCTGTCATCGGGAATGACAAGCTCCGGGGCGCCGCCGATCGGGCCGATGATGATCAACTCGCTGATCATGGCGGTTGGCGTCGCCGTCGGGAAGATCGCTATTTCGATCCTTTCGGCCTTCGCCATCGTCTATTTCCGGTTTCCGTTCCGGACCTTGGCATTCTGGATGATCTTCATCACGCTGATGCTGCCGGTGGAGGTGCGCATCGTGCCGACCTATAAAGTCGTCGCCGACCTTGGAATGCTGAACAATTACGGCGGCCTCATCATTCCGCTGATCGCGTCGGCAACCGCAACCTTCCTGTTTCGCCAGTTCTTTCTGACAGTCCCTGACGAACTCATGGAGGCTGCCCGTGTCGATGGGGCGGGGCCGATGAAGTTCTTCCGCGATATCCTGCTGCCGCTGTCGATCACCAACATCGCCGCGTTGTTCATCATCCTGTTTGTGCTCGGCTGGAACCAGTATCTGTGGCCGCTCATCATAACGACCGACCAGAGCTTCTATACCGTCGTAATGGGAATCCAGCGCATGGCAGCGGTTGCCGATGCCGAGCCGCGCTGGAACCTTGTGATGGCAGCCGCCATTCTGGCTGCCCTACCACCCGTCCTCGTCATCGTCGCCATGCAACGCCTTTTCGTCAAAGGCCTGGTCGAAACGGAGAAGTGAAATGGCAACGATCAACATCATCGACGTCAAGAAGAATTATGGTGCCGTTCCGGCGGTCAAGGGTATCAACCTGTCTGTTGCAGACGGCGAACTCATCGTCCTCGTCGGCCCCTCCGGCTGTGGCAAATCAACCCTGCTTCGTATGATTGCGGGGCTGGAAACTATCAGCGAGGGTCATGTCGAGATTGCCGGCCGCAATGTCAACAAGGCAGAACCGGCCGACCGCGATATCGCCATGGTCTTTCAAAATTACGCGCTTTATCCGCATATGACCGTACGCGGAAATCTCGAATATGGTTTGAAAAATCGCGGTACCGAACGGGCGGAAATTAACCGCCGCGTGGCGGAGGCGGCCGAGATCCTCGAGATCGGGCCGATGTTGGATCGTAAACCTCGCGAACTCTCCGGCGGGCAGCGCCAACGTGTTGCGATGGGGCGCGCCATCGTTCGTGAGCCGGCCGCCTTCCTTTTCGATGAGCCTTTGTCCAATCTCGATGCCAAATTGCGGGTGCAGATGCGTGTTGAAATACGCCGGCTGCAACGGCGCCTGAAGACCACCAGCATCTACGTCACACATGACCAGCTTGAAGCGATGACGCTGGCAGACCGGCTGGTCGTGATGAATGGAGGACTTGTCGAACAGGTCGGCACGCCCGTGGCGGTCTACGATCGCCCGGCGAGCCTGTTTGTTGCCAGCTTCATCGGCTCGCCGCCTATGAATCTCGTGCCGATCGACGTCCTCAGGGCAGCCGACAGCGCAAATGCCCTGGCATTGCCCGCCGGCACCGACATGGTCGGCCTTCGCCCGGACGCTTTGCTTGTCACCAAACCGGTAGAGCCTTCCGTTCGTCTCAATGCAACGGTCGAATTGCTCGAGCCAATCGGGGGAGAAAGCCATCTGCATGTGCGATTGGGAGGGAGTCAGCAGACGGTCGTCCTGACCGTACCGGGTCGTCCGGATTTTGCCGAGAATGCGAATATCGACGTCTTCGCACGTGTCGGCGCGATGCATCCTTTCAACAGCGATACCGGAAAACGCACAGATTGACTCCGATTTATTATTTCTCCATCCCACCGCAGACGACGACGAAAGAGATGAGACGATGACGACCGTAGAGCCGCGATCCGGCCCGAGACGCAGTGAGGTGCAGGCGCATCGGGGCGCCTCTGCCATTGCGCCCGAGAATACCATTGCCGCTTTCCGGGCGGCCGCCGAACAAGGCGCGGAGTGGGTCGAACTCGATGTTGCACTTCTTGCAGACGGTACTCCGGTCGTCATCCACGACGTGTCCATCGATCGCTGTTCGTCGTCGAAGGGAAATCTTGCCGACCTCACCGCGTCGGATCTCGACGCCATCGACGCCGGCTCGTGGTTCAGCCCGAAATTCAAAGGCGAACCACTGCCGACGCTGGCCCGCGTTGTTTCGGCGCTGGGCGAACTCGGCCTCAACGCCAATGTCGAGATCAAGCAGCATGCCCATCACAAGTCACTCGGCCAGCTGGTCAAAGTCGTTGATCAACACCTGAAGGCGCGGGCAGAGCATACCAAGATCATGATCTCGAGCTTTGATGCCGCTGCGCTGAAGGGAATGCACGAGATCGATCAAAGCTACGAACTCGCCATGCTGTGGAGCAAGTTGCCTGCGGATTGGCTGGATGTCCTTCGGTTGATTCCCGCAAAGACCATCCATCTCGACTACAAGGTTCTGAGTATCGGGTTTCTCGAAGAGGCTGTTCGTCGTGGCATCAAGATACGGGCTTGGACCTGCAACGATCCCGGGCGGCTCGCATCGTTTTGGGATGTGGGTTTGACCGGTGTGATAACAGACGACCCCAGTCTCTACCTCAGGTAAGGAGCGGCGATGGGGCAGCGGATCATATCGAGCCGGCAACGTGAGATCCTCGCGCTGATCGAGACGGAAGGTGTTCAGTACATCGAGGAACTGGCACGTCGATACGATCTGACGACGCAGACGATCCGGCGCGATATCAATGCATTATGCGATCTCGGGCACGCGCGCCGCTTTCACGGCGGCGTCGATCTGCCGGTCGAAGGCAGCAACATCTCGCTCAATGCTCGCGCCCAGCTCAATCGGCGCGCCAAGCGGCTTATCGCCAAGCGTGTCGCTTCCGATATAGGTGCAGACGCGACAGTGTTTCTCGGGATCGGCAGTACGGTTCGCTTCGTTGCCGAGGCGCTGCGTGATCATCAGGGCCTGACGGTGATCACCAACAACATCCACGTCGCCTTGAGCCTGTGCGACGCGCCGAGCGTCGAGGTCCATTTGACGGGCGGTCTTTTGCGTCACGATGACCGCGACGTGGTCGGAACGGATGTGATCAGGTTCGTCGAAAAATTCTATGCGACTTACGCAATCGTCGGCGCAGGCGCGTTGAGCCCGCTTAACGGACTGATGGACTTCAGCTACAGCGAAGCCCAGATCACCAATGCCCTGCTGGAGAATTCACAAACGCAGATCCTGGCCGCGGACGTCAGCAAGTGGACGCGCAACGCTTCCGTGCGTGTGGCGCCATTCAGCAAACTCACCCGTTTCTACACCGATCGGCTGCCTGGCGAAGCGGCCGCCGCCAATGCTCTCGCCGAGAGCGGCTTGGACGTGGTCACATGCAGCGAGGATATGACATGAGCTATGTAGACCTAGCGCCATCAGTTCGTGAGTTGCAGGATGTGCGCTATCTGTTCACCGACATCGACGATACGCTGACCACCGAAGGCAAGTTACTGCCGCAAACCTACGAAGCTCTCTGGGATCTCAGCCGGGCGGGCATTGCCATCGTGCCGGTCACGGGCGGCTCCGCCGGATGGTGCGAACATATCGTTCGTGCCTGGCCGGTAGCCGCGGTCATCGGCGAAAGTGGCGCATATTGTGTCACCCGTCAGGACGGCGCAGTCGTCTTCGACTATTGGGAGGACGCCACCCTGCAGGCTGAACGCCAGGGCCAGCATCTCCAGGCAATCAAAGAGCTGCTCTCTCAGGGGAGCAAGACCTTCAGAATTGCCCACGATCAGGTCTTCCGGCTGGCGGACGTCGCGATCGATATCCAGGGTCACGACCGGCGTGAGGTCGAGGACCTCGCGTCCAGTATAAGCGCCATTGGCGGAACGGTTGCGATCAGCTCCATTCACATCAACACGTGGATCGGGGATTACAACAAGCGGTCGATGAGCGAACGCGTTCTAACCGAGATATTCGGTATCGACTCGGCTGAAACTCCCGCCGTTACCGCCTTTGTCGGCGACTCTCGAAACGATGCGCCAATGTTCGGCTTTATCCGCAACTCCTTCGGGGTCAACAACATCATCCCGGTGCTTTCACAATTGCAATACGCGCCGAAATGGGTCTCTTCGCAGCCCGCCGGGCTTGGCTTTGCCGATATTGCCCAAACCATCTTGGACGCGGCTGGCGCAGGTTCTGAGACGTCTCGTCAGCTTTTGACTGAGCCGGCGGTCATGCCTGCCAGGAAGTAGCGTTGAGCAACCAGGTAAAGGACCAGAAGGGGAAGGGAACCGAGCACGCTCATCGCCATCATCTCGTTCCATTCGAAGGCGTGCTGGCCCATCAGAAGCTGGATGCCGATCGGCACGGTTCTGAGGTCCATCGACTTTGTCAGCGTCAGCGCAAAGAGGAATTCGTTCCAGGCCAGCAGGAAGGTGTAGACCGCGGTGGCGACGATCCCGGGGATGGAAACGGGAACGATTACGCGCCAAAGCGCCGTCCAGCTTGAACCGCCGTCCACCAAGACGGCCTCGTCCAGCTCTTTCGGCAGGGTGTTGAGATAGCCTGTCATCAGCAGGATGGCATAAGGCAGCGTGAAGACCATGTAGGTGAGGATCAGCGCCAGATAAGTATCGAAGATCCTGAAGGCGACCACCATTCCGAAATAGGGGATGAGAAGGGTGATCGGCGGAACGGTCTGGGTGCTGATGATGAAGATGTTCAAGGTGTTCTTGAACCGGAACTGATAGCGGCTGAAGCCGTAGGCGGTTACGATCGCGACGACCAGGGTCAGGCCGGTGACGACGCCGGCGACGAAGTAGCTGTTGATGAAGAACCGCACTTTCACTGGATCGTTGAAGATCGTCAGATAGGCGGCCACGGTAAAATCATCCGGCAACAGCCGCGGCGGAAGGGCGAAGATTTCCGTATTCGACTTCAGCGAACTGAAAAACATCCACACGATCGGAAAGGCCGAAAAGACAAGGCCGATCGCCAGGCCGAGATAGGTCAGGATGGTCGGCAATACCGAGCTCTTGAAGGAACGCTTTGCCATGGCGATCACCTGCGCTGCTGGTGTTTGATGTAGAAGTAGGTGACGCTCATCGAGATGATGAGGATGATCATCGCGCTCGCCGAAGCCAGCGAGAATTCGTACTGGGAGAAGGCGAGCTTGTAGGTGAAGGTGGAGAGCACTTCCGTCGAATAGATCGGGCCGCCGCCCGTCGTCATCCATACGAGTGGAAAAACCTGCATCGTCCAGATGAAATCGAGGAGCGCGATGCTGATGATGATCGGCATCAGCTGCGGAATGGTGATGTACCAGAATTTTTGGATTTCGTTGGCGCCATCGATACCGGCTGCCTCGTAGAGCTCCTTCGAAATGCCCTGGAGGCCGGCGAGCAGGCTGACCATGTAGAGCGGATAACCTGCCCAGATATTTGCAAAGGTCAAAGCGTGGATGGCGGTGCGCGTCGAGGAGAACCACTCGACCTTGAAGTTGATGATATGGAGCGCCATCAGCACGCTGTTGACGACGCCGTTCGGGTCGAGCAGCAGGCGCCAGATGATGGCGATGATGACCGCCGTGAACAGCCAGGGCAGGATGAAGAGCACGCGCAGGATGCTGCGAATGAGCGGATCGACGCGGTTGGTGTTCAACAGCAGCGCGAAGGCCAGTCCGATGATGAAGTGAAAGATGACGCTCATGATCGTGAAATAAAGCGTCTGCACGACCGACTGCCAGAAGACCGGATTCTCGAAGATCGTGATATAATTCTGGACGCCCGCGAAGGCAGCGTCCTTTTTCATGATGGCGCCGTCCATCAGTGAATATTTGAAGACCATCACCATGGGAAACAGCATCAGCAGGACAAGCAGCAGGGTCGCCGGCGAAACGTAGAAATACGGCACCAGCTTCCTCAAGGTGCTGTAACGAAGCCATCCTTTTCTTCGCGCTTTGGCTTGCGCGGCGACCAGAGCCGTAGCCGAATGATTCATGAGCTGTGACTTTCTATTCTGCCGAAATTTGACGACTTGCACCGGCAGCGCCTGGTTGCGCTGCCGGTGATCCGTGAAAGCGACGTGTTTAGAACTTCGCCAGCCAAGCCTTCTCGGTATTGGCAGCTGCCTCCTTGGCTGACTGCCCGCCGTCGAACATCTTCTGAACTTCGACGTTCATGTCGCGCATCAGCTCTTCGGCAACCGGAAGGCCGACGAATTCGTTCGCGGGATAACCGCTCTGGAAGATTTTGAAGGCTTCCGCGAAAATCGGGTCCGAGGCCACGAAGTCCGGCTTGGCATGGACGTTGCCGGGGAAGGCATTGGCAATCGAGACGAGACGGCCGTTGACGTCAGGGCTCATCAGGTATTCGACGAGCTTCCAGGCTTCTTCCTTGTGCTGGCTGCCCTCGCTGATGCCGATGCCCCAGGAGGCATAGGGCATGCCGCGCTTGCCGGTGTAGCCGTCAGTGGCCGGCAAGGCGGAGATGCCGAAATTGAGCTTCGGATTACGCTCGCGGATGAGGTTCACATGGGCGAGGGAATCCACCATCATTCCGACGCGGCCATTGACGAATTCCTCGACCTTGTCCTGTTCCTTCTTGGCAAAAATGCCGGGAGAAATAACGCCTTCCTTGTTGAGGGAAGCGATGTAGTCGAGCGTGCCGACGACGGCTTCATTTTCGAGGTCAGGCTTGCCGTCCTTCAGCATCGAGGCGCCGGAGGCCCAGACCCAGGACATGACGTCGTTCTGGATTCCGCTCGGAGACTGCAGCGATAGCGGCAGGACCCAGCCGTACTGGTTCTTCGAGGCGTCGGTCATTTTCTTCGCGGCTTCGGCAAATTCCGTGCGCGTGGCCGGCAGCTTGTCGACGCCGGCGGCCTTGGCGATATCCAGGTTGACGAAGACGGGGTAGACGAAGGATGCCAGCGGGAACATCACGCTCTTGCCATCGATCTTGACGATGTCGGTGATCTGGCTCTTGTCGTATTTCGCCTTCTCCATCAGTTCGTCCATGGAGGCGATTGCGCCCTGCTTGGAGAGCCCGTTTACCCAGGCACCATCGAGGCCCACCACGTCGCTCAGCGTTCCGGAGGCTGCGCCGACGACGATCTGGTCACGCGTTGTGGCATAGGGACCGCTGACCAGCGTCACCTTGATGCCTGGGTTTTTGGCTTCGAAATCGTTCATGATGCCGCGCAGAGCGCCCGACGGCATTTCGGGTTCCCACCATTGAATGAACTCGATGGTGGTGTCGGCAAACGCCGATGTGGCGCAGAGCGCCCATACCGCCACGGCAGCCCGCATCGTCACGCCGAATTTTCTGATATTCATTTGTGCCTCCCAAAGATTGTCAGTTAATCGATCCTCCTCAAGATCGTAGGCAAAGTAGGTTCCCTGACGCCCCTGTCTGTCAATGAAGAACTGCGATCAGGAAAAGCTGGGAGGCTGGCATTCACGGCGCGTGATGCGTTAAATCATTGATAAAAAATCATAAAATTGATTGACATCATCAGTGTTTTTCTGCAGCATTTGTATTGCTTGTGACGCATTTTTTCTTTACTTTCGTAAACAAATGAAAGTTTACCCAACAAAATGAAAAGCGTGGCACCCGGCTTCTTCATTGCAAATTTTCGAATTTTGGGTGCCGAAACAAGCGCCTTTTGCAACCACGCGGCGCAGGCTGCACAAGTCGCAAATGGAGGGAATATTTCGATTTTCGAAAGGGAGGGCAGAGCCTGCACAAAAAGTGACGGATCACGCCGGTTTATGCGTGGATTTTCGACGATTCCGGAAAACGAAGCTGACCTGTACAAATTGCCGAATGCGTGATTTGGCGCGTCGGCTGATCCACCGTTGAGTGCGAAATCGTTCCCGATCAGTTGTCGTCTTCCCGCCAATAAGGAATTGAATGGCCAAGAAAAGTTATAAATCGATGGACGACTTCGCGAGCGCCTCCGGCGTATCGCGTCCGACCTTGTCGAAATATTTCGATGATCCCTCGCAGATCAAGGAGGTGACCCGCAAGCGTATCGAGGCGGCTCTCAAGAAGTCGCATTTCGAGCCGAACCTTTTCGCGCGGCATCTCAATCGCAAGCGGACCAGGAATATCGGGATTCTGGTCCCGACCATGTCGGATCCCTTTTATGTGCAGGTCGTGTCGCTGATCGAGCTGGAGTTGCGCGAAAAGGGATTCTGGCCTGTCCAGATTTCTTCGCATACGCGGCCGGAGCTGGAGGCGGAGGCCGTTCGGACCTTGCTCTCGCTGAAGGTCGCGGGTGCGATCGTGGCGCCGCTCGGAGCCGGTTCGCGCCGTTCAGCGCTGGAAAGGCTGAGGGATGCCATCCCCGTCGTCTGCTTCGACAATCCTGCCGACGCTGACCTTCCTTATGTCGGCAACGACAACGCGCAAAGCATGGCAGCCATTGTGCAATATCTCTGCCGGTCCGGTGAGCCGCCGATATTCCTGGAAATTCCGCATATGACCGAAAATGCCGGCGAGCGGCAGGCGGGCTACCGCGCGACCATGGCGAGGGAAGGGCATTCCCCGCTCGTTATCGATTGCGACGCGCCGCCTTCCTGGGAATTCGAGCGTCTCGGATACGAGCAGATGCAGAGATTTCTTGCAAAGGGCGGTCTTCCGGGCAAAACGCTGCTATGCGCCAACGACCGCTTTGCTTTCGGCGCGATGGCAGCCGCATTCGCGTCGGGACTGAAAATCGGCCGGAACGACGCTTGCGACGTGCGCATCGCCGGGCACGACGACCACCCGCTAAGCCGATATACCTGTCCGTCGTTGACGACGATGGCCCAGAACGCGCCGGAGATCGCCGCGAAGTCCGTGGAGCTTTTGCTCGCGCATATCGAGAGCGAGGATGATGGAACGACCCCTGTGACGAACAAGGTAATCCTCGAGGCAACGCTTGTTATGCGCGAGTCGGCTTGAGGCCTGCACGAGCTTCCGCGTTAACGGGCAAGCGCTGTGTCCATAGCGCGCCATCCCGTTGCGATGGCTTCGAGGGCCTCTTGCCCCTCCGGAATGGCCCGTCTCTTCGATACGAAGCCATGGATCTGCCCGGGCCAGATCCGGGTCGTTGCCTTCGCCTCGGCGCTGAGCCGCTCGGCATAAGCGGCCCCTTCGTCGAACAACACGTCGTGTCCGGCAAGGATCACCATGGCCGGCGCCACGCCCGCCAGCGACGCTACGTTAAGCGGCGAGGCTCGCCAGTCCGACCGGCTCGCGGCGTCCGGCAGGTAGTGGTCTCGGAACCATTTCATCGCGGCTGCCGTCAGGCCGAAACCCTCTTCGTAACGTGAGTAGCTGTCGCTCGTCTGCAACTGGTCGGTCACCGGATAGATCAGCACCTGTCCGATGACAGGCGGCACCTGTCCGTCCCGCGCCAGCAGGGCGACGACGGCGGCCAGATTGCCGCCGGCGCTATCGCCGGCGACGACGACCCGCAAGGGATCGATGCCGAGCGCATCAGCCTGCTCCGTCATCCAGACGAGTGCGGCGGCGCAGTCGTCAATGGCAGCAGGAAAGGGATGTTCCGGGGCCAGGCGATAGTCGGGCGAAACCACGACGGCGCCTGCCATATTGGCAAGCGTTCGGCAGATATCCTCATGGGTTTCCGGCGCGCCGATCACAAAGCCGCCGCCATGGAGATAAAGCAAGGCCGGCGCGCCCTGGCGCGGTGCAGCGCGGCCGCGCCATATCTTCAACCTGATTGCGCCTGCATGCCTTTCCAGGATCTCCACCACGTCTTCGAGCGGCCGTTGAATGGCTGCGAAACTATCCAGATATTGCTGCCGCGCCAGCGCCGGCGTGCAACTCTCGACCGGCGTTTCCGGATCGCCCGGCCATGCAAGCGCGCGTTTGGCGGATTCATCCAGTTGTGTCATTTGAGCAAACTCCTCGCTTCGTCTTCCCGCAATTCCCTCGGCTGCGCGACGGTACCCGAAATGGTCTGCGCGATACCGGTTTCGCCGGCACGCAGAATCGCTTCCATGACTTCGAGCACGTGCAGTGCCAGATCGCCCGAAGCGCGGGGCTTACGGCCTTCGATGATTGCGCGTGCGAGATCGGCAAGACCAAGCATGCGATAGTTGGCACGATCAGGCGCTGCGATCGGCCAGTTGACCGCACCGAAGAGTTCGCCTGATGTATCCGTTTCCTGCCAGGGCGTGCCGCGGCTGGAGAGCGCGACGGAGCCGCCGAAATTGTCGGGGTCGGGCAGGCGCAGCGAGCCTTCGGTTCCGTGGAGTTCGATGGGGTGGTTGGAATGGCGGAATACGTCCCAGGAGGTGCCGAAGGTGACTGTCGCACCGCACTCGAATTCCAGCAGCGACAGCACGCTGGTCGGCGTGCCGACCTTGAACGTCGTGCCCTGCTTCGGTCCCTCCGCCGTGATGAGCCGCTCTTCCTGCCCGCTTGTGGCGACGGCCTGCACACGACGGATCGGCCCCATCAGATTGACCATCATCGTCAGATAATAAGGCCCCATATCCATGAGCGGGCCTGCGCCGGCCTGGTAATAAAAGCTGGGATCCGGATGCCAGTGCTCCATGCCACGCCCCATCATGAAGGCTGTCCCGGTCACCGGCTTGCCGATGGCGCCGGCTTCCATCTGCCGCCGGGCATGGCGTCCGGCCGCGCCGAGGAACGTGTCTGGCGCCGAGCCGAGCATGAGGCCCTTCGCGGCTGCGGCATCCACCAAGCGGCGTCCTTCGGCGGCCGTGACGCCGAGCGGCTTCTCCGTGAAGACATGCTTGCCTGCCGACAGAGCCCGCATCGAAACGTCAAAATGCGCAGCCGGGATCGTCAGGTTGAGGATGAGGTCGATGGTCCTGTCGTCAATGAGGCTATCGACATCAGCTGCGCGCAAATTGAAGTCCGCCGCGCGACGCTTGGCGGCGTCGGCGTTGAGATCTGCACAGGCGGTGATTTCGACGCCGCAAAACAGCGGCGCGTTGCGCATATAGGCGAGCGAAATATTGCCGCATCCCACAACGCCGATCCTGAGTTTCATACTATTGGTCTGTGCCATCTAAGAACCTGATTTTGCCGTTGCGGGTGCGAAGGGTTGAGGGGCGTTACATTTAATCGCAAGGAATAAAATATATTGACGCACGGTAACATTTGACCTTACGTAATGGCAAGACGCTGGTGTCGCAATCCCCGCTGAAGAAGCCGCCGGCTCCGGTATCGGCTGTCATCAACGAATAGGTCAGGACCGCGATATGAAAAATGCTGAGCTGCAGATCGGCTGCCAAACATTCACCTGGGAGATGCTGGGTACCGGTTGGAGCGGCGGTCCGGACGATCTGGTGCGCGCCATTGCCGACGGCGGATATGCCGGTATCGAAATCACCGACACGATGATCGGTCACTACGCGCTCAAGCCCGCCGACTTTGCCCGCACCCTGACGGATGCCGGTCTGGCGCTGGTTTCCTTTGCCTTCGGCTCCGCCAGTGGCTTCACGGTGGCGGAAAAGATTGCCTCCGATTTCGACACGGCGCGGCGATGGGTCGATTTTGCGGCGAACTTTCCCGATACGATGGTCTCGATGGGGTCGGCAACGGTCGTTTCGGATGGCCCGCGCGATGAGAAGTTCGCCATTGCGGCCGAGTGCTACAATCGTGCGACTGAGATCGGACAGTCGGCTGGCGTTACCGTTGCCGTTCATCCTTCCTCGCACCACAACACGCTGCTCTTCACGAGGGACGACTATGATCGCCTGTTTGCTCTCTTGGATCCAGGAGTGGGATGGGTGCCGGATACCGGCCATATCCTGCGTGGCGGCCAGCAGATCGACGATACGCTGGCGGTCTACCGGGACCGTATCCGCTACGTGCATCTGAAGGACGTCGATGCCGGCGGGGTCTGGGCGATGCTCGGCGAAGGCGTCTGCGACGTGCCTGCCGTGATTTCGGCCGTTCAGGATGCGCCGAACTTTATCGGCTGGATCGTGGTGGAAGAAGAATCGAACCATGCCGGAACCGATCCTGCAGCCGCCGTTCGCGCGAACCGCGAAACGCTCCGACGTCTGGGCTTCTAGCCCATCTTGTTTTCCCCGGCGTCGGCCGAAGCCATCGGTCGGCGCCGACGCTCCTCCCGGATCTCTTCTGAAATGGACAGGTGGACTGCAGGTCACGCGTAGCGAACCTCCACGCCCAGCTTGTCCAGCCGGTGGCGAATGCTGTGCGGCATGTTGCTGTCGGTGATGATCAGGTCGACGCGCGACAGCGAGAAGGCTTTGGAGGAGGCGCCGATGTCAAATTTGCTCGAATCCGCCACAAGGACGACACGCCGGGCCATGCGAACCAGATTGCGCTTGGTCCGCGCCACGTCCTCGGAAACATCGACGACATCGAAGGCCTGATCGATCGCGTGGGCGCCGACAAAAGCCTGGTGGGCGACGAGGCCGCCGACCGCCTTGTCGGAATCCTGTACGATCGTGCTCACGGTGCTCGGAAACACGCGGCCGCCGATCATGTGCACGTCGAGCCCTGGCCGGTACATCAGATGCTGGGCGATGTTCATTGCCGTTGTCGCAACCACGACGTTGTTGACCGGGGGCATCTGCATGGCCACCTGCAGCAGCGTCGAACCGCTGTCGAAGACGATCGACTGGTTATCGATGATCTGTCGCGCAGCCATCTGGGCAATGCGTCGCTTCGCATCGAAATTACGCTGCATGCGTTCCTCGAAGGCCGCTGCCGGCGAGTCGGACGGCAGGGCGATTGCCCCGCCATGTGTTTTGATCAGCTGCTTCTTGGCGTCCATGATTTCGAGATCGGAGCGGATCGTCACTTCCGAGACCTCGAAAAATTCCGCGAGCTGGCGGGTGCGTGCCTGCCCGACCCGTTGAAGTTCCAGCATGATCTGCTGCCGCCTCTGCTCTGCAAGCATATGTGATCCCGACTGCTGTTATTTTGCGACACTGCGACTTGTGAAAAACGAAAGCTCGCTGCCCTATCATACGACTCTTGCTACAAAAATAGCCGCATGATGACGAAAATGCACGTCAAAAATTCATCATCCATGTAAAAACGAAAGAAATCGAAATATTGAATATTTGTTTGTTTTCGAGTTAGGGTTTCCTCAGCATCGGCGCCGGCAATCGCAAAGCCCGCAATCAAAAAGGAAGTATCGCCATGGGTCTCGGAACCAAAGTCCGCCTCGCACGCCTGTTCTCCAACCCATCGGGTCATCTGTTCGGAGGCGCCGTCGATCATTTTGTCGGTTATGGCAATGTGCGTGAGGGCGGGCTTGCCGACCTGCCGGGTGCGCTCAGACGCGTCATGGCGGGAGGCCCCGACTACATCAGCATACAGCCTGGCGCGGCGCGCCACCTGTGGTCGGAATATGCCGGAAAGGCAGCGCTCGTCATTCAGGGTGGTTGCTTCACCGCCGACGATCGCATTCGTCAGCTCATTGCGACCCCGGAAGATGCTGTGCGTTATGGCGCGGACGCTCTGGCTGTCGCCATTCCCGTGCGCGGCGCCACCGAAGGGGAGTATATCCGCTGGCTCACCGATACGGTCAACGCCGCCGCCCGCTTCGAAATGCCGGTCGTCGCCCATGTCTATCCCCGCGATTTCTCCGACGGCGGCAAGATCGTGTTCACCCCGGATGAAATCGCTTACGCGGTGCGCATCGGCTTCGAGACCGGCGTCGACGTGATCAAGGTCGGCTACACCGGCGATTTCGAGTCCTTCCGCGAGACCGTTGCGACCTGCCCGATTCCTGTCGTGATCGCCGGCGGCCCGAAGACCGATACGCTGCTCGGAGCGCTCGTCCAGACGTCGGAAGCATTGCGCGCTGGAGCTAAAGGCGCGGTCGTCGGCCGCAACCTTTGGGGACACGGCGATACGACCATGGCCGCACGCGCCTTCAAATTCGTCATTCATAAGGGCATGACGCCGGAGGATGCGCTGGCGGCGGCCGGTGCTTGAGACGTGTCGCGCCCTTTCCAGGTTCTGGGCTTCGGCGCC
>NZ_VSZV01000072.1:1085-2820 GCF_008919455.1 Rhizobium sp. PEPV16 | reverse complement strand
GCCGCACTCGATATGATCAGTCGGGCCACGCAGGTCGGCGAGCGCTGGCACGCCCGGGCCGGCGTGCCGCTGCGTCTGCATATCGGAATCAATAGCGGCCCTGTCGTTACCGGCGGCTTCGGTGCGGTCAGTACAAAATCCTATTCGGTGACCGGCGACACGGTGAACACCGCCCAACGCCTGCAATCCATGGCCGGCGAAAACGATATCCTTGTCGGGCCGCTGACCTATCGCCTCACCCGCCATGCCTTTGCCTTCGAGAGTCTCGGTGCGCAGGCGTTGCGCGGCAAAAGCGGAAACGTCCTTGTCCATCGGCTGACAGGGCTGTTGGAAGCGCCGCATGCGGCGCGCGGGCTCGAGAGTCTCGGCCTTCAGGCGCCGATGATCGGACGAGATACGGAAATGTCGCGGTTGCTGACATGCCTCGATCTTGCCTGCGGCGGGGCAGCACAGCTTGTCCGCCTGATCGGCGAAGCGGGTATCGGGAAGTCGCGGCTGGTCAATGAATTCGTCGTGATAGCCAGCAATGCCGCTCGTTTCCAGGGCCTCGCCATCCGCAAAGCGACCTGCTCTCCCCTCGGCGAACAATCCTATGGCACGCTCGGCGCGGTCGTGCGCAGCGCCTACGGCATTGGCGAGCGAGACGATCTCGATAGGGCGCGGCAATTGCTGGCAACGGGGTTTCGCGCGCTCGATCTGACGCAGGAGGAGGTCGAGGGACTTCTGCCGCTCTTTCTGCATGTCCTCGGCCTCGGCGATCCCGATGGCGCGTTGCGGTACATCGAGCCGGAGCAGCTGCGGCGGCAGATCTTCTATGCCGTCCGCACCGTCTTCGAGCGGCGACTGGCGCAAGGTCCCCTGCTGCTTGTCATTGAGGATCTGCACTGGGCGGACGCCGCCTCGCTGGAAGTGCTTCGCTTCATGATGGACCGGCTGGAACGCAGCCGGTTGATGCTGCTGGCGATCTACCGGCCGACATCGCAAACCGACCCACTGGACTCCAATCGTGTCAGCGTCACCGTGCAGCGTCTTGCCCCACTCTTTGCGGCCGACGGGCAGAAGCTGCTTGCTGCGTTTTTTGGCGTGGATCATGCCAAGTTGCCGGTGACGATGCGCAAGCGCATCCTCGACCGCGCCGGCGGCAATCCGCTTTTCATCGAAGAAATCCTTCGGGTGCTGATCGACATGGGCACGTTGCACAATGACGGCCAGCACTGGCATGTCGCAGCGGAAGACACGGATGTCGATATACCGGTGAACCTGCAAGCCCTGTTGCTTGCCCGCGTCGATCATCTGCCACAGGAGATCAGACGGCTGGCGCAAGAGGCTGCGGTGGTCGGCCCGAAATTCGATACCGCCCTGCTCCGCACCATCGCCACCGACCCAGCCGCCATCGATGCTGCATTGGATCATCTCTGCGATGCCAATATCATCGAGGAATTGCGTGGGCCCGATGCCGGCGGGTCACCGGGCTATCGCTTCAGCCAGACGCTGATGCACGATGTCATCTATCACAATCTCCTGCTGCAACGGCGCATGGAGCTTCATCAACGGGTTGGCCGGGTTCTGGAACGTCAATATGGCGCAGCGCCCGACCGGCCCGAGCACCTGGCGCAGCTCGGCCATCACTTCAGCCTGACCACCGAAAAGGCCAAGGGCGCCACCTATCTGATGGCGGCGGGCGATCTGGCGCGAAAGGCCTATGCCAATGACGATGCAATGCGCCTCTACCGTC
>NZ_VSZV01000072.1:0-990 GCF_008919455.1 Rhizobium sp. PEPV16 | reverse complement strand
ATCAGCGAGCGCTGGCGATCCACCGCACCAAAGACGATCCTATCGCTGCGGCGAGGATATTGCGCAAGATCGGCCGTTTGCATCTTGATGCAGGACGCCGCGATCAAGCGGAGGCATATTTGGCCGAAGCCGAAGCGATGATCGCAACGATCGATGCGCCGGTCGAACGTGCGCATGTCCTGCAGGAGCGCGGCCATCTGGCCTTCCGCATGGGGGATCAGTCCGCTGCCGCAGAGTGGGCGACGCAGGCGCTGCAATGCCTGCAAACGCTGCCGATCGACGGGACGACCGAGGCCGGACGGGAGACGGCGCGAGCGATGGCGGAGGCGCTGAATACCAAGGGTGCGGCCTTTGCGCGGCTCGGACGTCGCCGCGAGGCCGTACAGGAAGTGGAGCGCAGCCTCTCCGTTGCCGAAAAGGCCGATCTGCAAAGTGCCGCCTGTCGCGCCTATTCCAATCTCGGCGTTCTCTACACGATTGTCGATCCTGCCAACGCCATCAGAATCTGCCGGCGCGGTCTGGAGGTTGCGACCCGTATAGGCGATCTCGGCTTCCAGGCGCGCCTTCTCGCCAACCTCGCAGTCGCATGCTGTACCTTCACCGATCGCTGCGCCGCCGAGGGTGTACCAGCGGCGGAGAAGGCCGTCGAAATCGACCGGGCGCTCGATCAGCGCGACCATCTTTCCGTGCCGCTGATCGTGCTGGGCCAGATTCATCAGTGCCACGGGCAACCGAAGCTAGCTCGTAAGTATTACGAAGAAGCCCTTGAGGTTGCGAAGGAAATTGATGAACCGCAACTGCTGTTTCCGTGCTATGATGGCTTGGCGACACTCAGCCTTGAGCATGACGACATGGACGAGGCGGAACGGTATTTCACGCTGGCACAGGATGTCTGCATCCGCCACAACCTCGATCCCGGCACGCTCGTCGTCCTGCCGTTTCTCGACTGACCTGTCCTCGTTGCAGTGATCGCCGGAGATCGATTAGGAA
>NZ_VSZV01000141.1:0-7222 GCF_008919455.1 Rhizobium sp. PEPV16 | reverse complement strand
TTTCGTTGCCTGCCCCAGTCCGCCGCTGCTGCGGACCGGCGAAAGCAGGGCAACCGGGATATTTGGAGTTCGCCCCATGACGGATCAGACCTATACGCTCAAGCAATTGGCACAGGGGCATCGACCGATCCGGATTGGCTTTTTCCTGGTGCCGGACTTCCCTCTGATGACCTTTGCGGCGGCGCTCGACTCATTGCGGCAGGGCAATCGTCTGGCCAAGCGAAAGGCCTTTGAGTGGCTCATCCTGTCGGCGGATGGCGGCCATGTGAAGTCCAGCAGTGGACTGGGCTTCGATGCAGATGCGGCAATCAGCAGGGCGCCGCGCTGCGATATCGTCATCCTCTGCGCAGGCATCAATTATGCCGATGCCTATGATGCCAATGTCTTTGCATGGTTGAGGCGCATCCATTCGGAGGGGTGCGTGCTTGGAGCAGTCAGCACTGCCGTCTTCTTCCTGGCAAAGGCGCGATTGTTGGAAGGGCGACGATGTGCCGTTCATTGGGAGGCGCTTGCAAGCTTTCGCAGCGAGTTTCCGAACTGTCTCGCCACCGACGACATTTTCGCGATCGACGGACGTTTTCTGACCTCGTCGGGCGGAACGGTCACATTGGACATGATGCTTTACCTCATCTCGGCCGTGGAGGGTCGGGAGTTGGCAGCGCTCATTTCGGACCAGTTCAACCACGCTCGGATACGGCGCCAGGACGACGTTCAGAGGATGTCGCCCGAAGATCGTTTCGGCATCCGGAACGCCAAGCTCGCCTTCGTGGTTCGTCGGATGGAAGCCAGCCTCGGCGATCCGGTCGAAATTTCCGATCTCGCCAGTAGCGTGGCGCTTTCGCTTCGGCAGCTCGAGCGGCTGTTTCACGCCAATCTCGGCAAGAGTCCTAGCAATTTCTACATAGAGCTTCGCATGACACGCGCGAAAGAACTGCTGATCTACACGGAATTGGCGATCGGTGAGATCGCCGAAATCTGCGGTTATCAGTCGGCTTCGCATTTCGGCCGCTCATACCGCACGCGGTTTCGCGAGAGCCCTGCCGCGACTCGAAAGGCAGAGCAACGACGAGAGGAGCCATTGTCATGAACAATGTCGATTCGCGCAGAGAAGATGTCGGATCACCGCATGTCGCGGAGGTCCATCCCGTTTTAACGTAAATCAAGACGGATGGGTGACGGACAAAAAGTCCGCTGCGACCGAGCCTGGGGCGAGTGTCTTCCCGGCCGGTCCGACCAACAAAAATTCGGAACAGTTAAAGCGCTAACTAGGAGATGACTACCGTGGACAAGTCTCAGCATTCCTATATCCCGACTCTGGTTGAACAGATGTCGAGCGGCTCGATCGGCCGCCGAGAATTTCTGCGAAAAGCGACGCTTCTTGGTGTTTCGGCCGCAGCCGCATATTCTTTGGCCGGCGTTCCGATGCCGGGCGACGGCGCCCGGGCCGACGATATGCCGAAGGGGGGAAACCTGCGCATCGGCATGCGTTGTATGGAAATCAAGGATCCGCATCTGGCCGACTTTGCCGAAAAGTCGAACGTCATCCGCCAAGTCTGCGAATATCTGACCCTCACCGATCGCAACAACATTACCCATCCTTATCTACTGGAAAAATGGGACGTCAGCGACGACCTGAAGACGTGGACGCTCCATCTCCGCACGGACGTCAAGTGGCGCAAGGGCAGGCCGTTGACCGCAGACGACGTGATCTGGAACCTGAAGCGCGTCTGCGATCCAGCAATCGGTTCGTCGATGCTCGGGCTCTTCACCGGTTATCTCGTGCAGGAATACGAAACCGGCGAAAAGGACGACAAGGGCAATCCCAAGAAGTCGAGCAAACTCTGGGCGGACAACGCCATCGAGAAAGTCAACGACCACACCGTCCGTCTCAACTGCTCCTCGCCGCAGATTGCCGTGCCCGAGCACCTCTACCACTACCCGATGTTCATCCTTGATCCGGAAGAAAACGGTGCTTTCGGCGCTGACGCGAACGGCACGGGTCCCTTCGTTATCACCGAATACGTCGTCGGCAAGGGTGCCAAGTACAAAGCCCGCACCGACTATTGGGGCACCGGGCCTTATCTCGATACGTTCGAATATGTCGACCTCGGCGACAATCCGGGGGCCGGTATCGCGGCCATAGCTTCCAAGCAGGTCGATGGCCTGTCGGAAGCTGATGCAGTTCAGATCAATGCGATGAAAAATTTCCCGCATGTGGCAGTCTATCAGGTCGAGACGACACAGACGGTCGTTGCCCGCATGCATCCGGATGTCGAGCAGTTCAAGGACAAGCGCGTGCGCCAGGCGATGCGCTATTCGATCGACCGCGACAAGGTCATTCAGACGGCACTCCTCGGCGCCGGCATTCCCGCCGAAGACCATCACGTCGCGCCCTCGCATCCCGAATACGCGGCACTGCCGAAATATCCGCGCGACATCGAGAAGGCGAAGGCGCTTTTGGCCGACGCCGGCTATCCGGATGGTTTCGAATTCGACATGGTCACGCGCCCCGATCCGATCTGGGAACTCAACACCGCGCAGGTCCTCGCCGAACAATTCAAGGACATCGGTGTCAAGATCAACATCAAGTCCCTGCCCAGCGCTCAATATTGGGAAGTCTGGACGACGGCGCCATTCAGCCTGACGGCCTGGGGCCACCGGCCGCTGGCGATCATGACGCTGTCGCTCGCCTATCGTTCGAATGCCGCCTGGAACGAATCCAACTACTCCAATGCGGATTTCGACAAACTGCTGACCGAAGCCGAGGGTATCCTCGATCCGAAGGAACGCAGCAAGGTCATGGCGAAGATCGAAGAGATCATGCAGGATGATGGGCCGATCGTTCAGCCCTTCTGGCGTGTTTTCTCGACCGTCATGGACAAGAAGGTCAAGGGCTTCGATCTCCATCCTTCGCAATACATCTTCGCGCATCAATACGCGATCTCGGTATAACCTCCCGGCTGGTGCTTGGCCGCGTTCGCGCGGTCGGGTGCCGGGCGCAGATATTCGGGCTTGTCCGGCTATGGCGAATTTCCTCCTCAAGCGCTTGGCGATGATGGTCGTGACGATGCTCTGTGCCTCGTTTCTCGTCTTCGCCGTCTGCGAGTTCACTCCCGGCAGCGTGGCGCGCAAGTCGCTCGGTCCTTTCGCCACCCAGCAGCAGGTGGACCTGCTGTCGCAGAAACTGAAGGCCAATGATCGATTGCTGATGCGTTACGGTCGCTGGCTCGGCGTGCTCGTCGGCGCAATTCCCGATCCCCTCCAGGATCCGAGCACCGGCCTGAACTTCAAGGACCCGCGTGGCGCCCAGTATTTCGGCAACTTCGGATATTCGACGCTGAACAAGTTGCCCGTCAACAACGTCATCTGGGATCGCCTGGGCAATACCGCTATCCTCGCCGGGCTGGCGTTCCTGCTGATCGTGCCGCTGTCGATCATCTTCGGCATCTTGTCGGGGCTGAAGGAAGGCGGTGTGCTGGACCGGACATTGTCGGTCATATGCATCACCTTTACCTCGATTCCGGAATTTGCATCCGGGGTGTTCCTCGTAACGCTTTTCGTGATCCTCTGGCCGGTCCTGCCAGGCACGAGCCCTCTCAACAGCGATGGCGGCTGGGCGGTGCCCTATCAGTTCGTACTGCCCGTTGCCGTGCTGGTCATCTACGACTTCGGATATGTCGCCCGGATGATCCGAGTCTCGATGATTGGCGTCATGGAGCGGCCCTTTATCCGAACCGCGATCCTCAAGGGCATGAGCACGCGCCGCATGGTTCTAGGCCACGCGTTACGGAATGCGATGATCGCGCCGTTCACCGTGTTGCTGCTGCAGATCAACTTCCTGATCAGCGGTGTCGTCGTGACCGAGCTCGTCTTCGCTTATCCGGGCTTCGGCCGCCTGATCCTTGACGCAAGCCTTTTTGGCGACATCGCAACGCTCGAAGCCGCCACACTGATCACGGTTGCCATCGCTGTGGTCACGCAGCTGCTTGGCGACCTTGGCTACATGCTGCTCGATCCACGTATCCGGGTGAGGTAAATCATGGCTGTTCAGGACAATATCGCTGGAGTCGTTGCCGCACCGCCGAAGCGCGCAGCGCGAGCCAACTGGATGCGCATTTTCCATTCGCGCACCGCGGTCGTCGGGCTGTGCCTCGTGCTCTTCTGGGTACTTGCGGCGCTTCTCGCGCCGATCCTGCCGTTGCCATCGCCAACCGATTCCGATGTCCTGGCGATGAGCCATCCCTATCCGTCAGCTGCCCATTGGCTGGGAACCGATATTCTCGGACGTGATATGCTGTCGCGCTTGATCTTTGGCGCTCGCACCGTGCTCTCCGTTGCGCCGCTTTCAGTGGCGGTTGCCATGATCGTTGGCATCACCATGGGGATGATTTCCGGCTATTATGGCGGCTGGATCGACGTGCTGATCAGCCGCTTCTCGGATATCATCCTGGCCTTTCCGGTTCTCGTGATTTACGTGATCCTGATCGCCAATATCGGACCATCGGTCCTGAACATCGTCATCGCGACGATGATCGCCTCGGCGCCGGGCATCGGCCGCATAACGCGCGGTCTCGTCCTCGGCTTGAAACAGCAGGAATATATAGCCGCGGCGAAGCTGCGTGCGGAAAGCACGCTCTACATCATGATCGTCGAACTGCTGCCGAACTGCCGCAGCCTGCTGATAGTCGATGCCTGCCTGCGCATCGGCTACACGATCATCACCATCGGCATCCTCGGTTTCCTCGGCCTCGGTCTGCCGCCACCGAACCCGGACTGGGGTGGCATGGTCAGGGAAAGTGTCACTGTACTGAACGTCTGGCCACACATGTCGCTGATCCCGTCTGCCGCGCTCGTCAGCCTGGTCCTCGGCTTCAATCTCCTCGCCGACGGCATGCGGGAGGCATGGAAACCATGAACATCATCGCGTCCAGTCTTCAAGGAACGGCCATGTCCATCACGCCATTGATCGATCGCGAACCAGTTCTCGACATTCGAGAACTGCGCATCGAGTTTCGCGGCAAGAGCGAAACGGTGGTTGCGATCCCCGATCTCTCGTTCAAGGTTATGCCCGGAGAAAGCTACGGTCTCGTGGGTGAATCGGGCTGCGGCAAGAGCACGACGGCCATGGCGATCATGGGTTATCTCGGCGCAACCGGAATTGTTGCTGGCGGCAGCATCCGCTTCAACGGCAAGCAACTAGTCGATGCTTCGGCCAAGGAGTTGCGTTCCATCCGCGGGCGGCAGATCGCGATGGTCTACCAGGACCCGATGAGTGCGCTCAATCCGGTGAAGACGATCGGTGCGCAGCTTGCCGAAGTGCCGCTGCTTCACATGGGCGCCAGCAAGAAGGACGCCATGGCCATGGCGGAAGCGATGCTTGCCGACGTTCGCCTGTCGGACCCTGGCGACATGATGAAGCGGTATCCGCATCAACTGTCCGGTGGCCAGCAGCAGCGTGTGGTCATCGCCATGGCATTGCTCGCCAGACCGTCGCTGTTGCTGCTCGACGAACCGACAACCGGCCTCGATGTGACCGTCGAGGCTGCGGTCATCGATCTGATCGCCGAATTGCGCCAACGCTATTCGACCAGCCTGCTGTTCATCTCGCACAATCTCGGCCTGATCGCAGAGAGCTGCGACCGTCTCGGCATCATGTATTCCGGCGAGATGGTCGAAGAGGGAACGACATCAGAAGTATTCCGCCGGCCGAAACATCCGTATACGCGCGGCCTTATCGCTTGCATTCCCGACATTACCGGTGACAAGCGCAGCCGCACGCTCGCTGCCATCCCGGGCTCGATCCCGCTGCCGCAGGAAAGGCCGCAGGGCTGTCTTTTCGGGCCGCGTTGTTCGAGTTTTGTCTCCGGCCTCTGCGACCGCCCGGACCTTGCTCTGGAGCCGGCGGCGGAAGAGCATCTGGTGCGCTGCGTCCGCTGGCCCGAAATTTCGGCAGTAGAAGCGACGTTTGCTCCGGTCGAGACACAGATGAATGCAAAATCGACGGCGATAACGCTGTCCGATGTGAACCGTCTCTATCCCGTCGGCGGACAGAAGACCGTCAAGGCAAACGAAGCGGTCAGTTTCGATGCGGCAACAGCCGAGATCGTGGCGCTGGTCGGCGAGTCCGGCTGCGGAAAATCCACGCTGGCGCGCATCGTGACGGGTCTCGACAAGGCAACGTCGGGCGAAATCCGCATGGCTGGCGAAAACATTGCCGAACTACAGGCCAGCGAACGCCCACGCGCGTTGCTGCAACAGATTCAGATGATCTTTCAAAATCCCGATAGCACGCTCAACCCGTCGCATTCGGCAGCCTTTTCCATTCGTCGTTCGATCAAGAAATTCGGTATCCGCAAAGGAAAGGCCGAGATCGAGCAGCGCGTCCACGAGCTCCTGGAAATGGTGCGTCTGTCTCCGGCCGTTGCAGACCGAAAACCAAACCAGCTCTCCGGGGGCCAGAAACAACGCATCGCTATCGCACGCGCCTTTGCTGCTGAGCCCTCGCTCATCGTCGCCGACGAACCGGTCTCGGCACTTGATGTCTCAGTGCAAGCCGCAGTCGTGACGCTGCTTCTCGACATTCAGAGGGAAAAGCATGCGACGATGCTGTTCATCAGCCACGAACTGGCGCTGGTTCGACACGTGGCTGACAAGGTCGTGGTCATGTATCTTGGCAAGATCATGGAGCAGGGAACTGTCGAGGAGGTCTTTGGCGAGGGTGCGCATCCCTATACCGAGGCCCTGCTGTCAGCAATCCGCAGCCCGCATCCCGACGAAGTGCCGCGCGAGCGTATTCGTCTGTCGGGCGAAACACCGAGCCCGGTCAATGTACCGGCGGGTTGCCGCTTCTCCACGCGATGCCATAGCAAGCTCGGCAGCGTCTGCGACACCGTAGCGCCTCCGCTACGAAGGATGTCCGCCACGCACGAGATTCTCTGCCATATCGACCAGGCAGAGCTTGCCGCACGGCCTTCCGTTCTTGCTTCCGCCGCAAAGGCATAATGATGCGCGATCCCGACAGGACGATTGGTGACTTCTGGCGGAAAGCCGTGGGGCTTTGCTCAATCTTGCATGTGATGGCGAGCATCTGCATCGTCGCGACAGGCAATTCGCTTTTGACGACCACGGTTTCTCTCCACCTCAGCGACCCCGCAATTAATCCCCACGTTGTTCAGTTGTTGCTGACGGCGTTTCCCATAGGCTTCCTTGCCGGCTGCCTGTC
>NZ_VSZV01000284.1:22178-24046 GCF_008919455.1 Rhizobium sp. PEPV16 | reverse complement strand
AAGTCCAAAGATGCTGATCGAGAGCATCACGCCGCGCCGGCTCGCGCGTCTGGACGGCAACGCGCCAGCCGCGCTCGACGCTTTTATCGATGAGCGGCGGAAGCGCGTCCTCTAGCCTGGTTTCAGTCAGATGATAGAAGAGAATTTCCGTCATCAGGATTCATAATGGGCGCGAACGAGTTCGTCGAGCAGGCGCACGCCGAAGCCGGAACCCCAGGATTGATTGATCTCGTCCTGCGGCGAGCCCATCGCCGTGCCGGCAATATCGAGATGCGCCCAAGGCGTGTCCTGCACGAAGCGCTTGATGAAATGCGCCGCCGTGATCGAGCCAGCCTGCCGGCCGCCGGTGTTCTTCATGTCGGCGAACTTGCTGTCGATCAGCTTGTCGTAGTCCCTGCCGAGCGGCATGCGCCAGAGCTTCTCGTTGGTGGAAAGGCCGGCTGCCGTCAGTTGGGCGGAAAGCTGGTCGTCGTTGGAGAACAGGCCGGCATGCACATTGCCGAGCGCCACGACGATCGCGCCGGTGAGCGTCGCAAGATTGATCATGAATTGCGGCTTGAAGCGGTCGTTGCAGTACCAGAGCGCATCGCAGAGCACGAGGCGGCCCTCGGCATCGGTGTTGATCACCTCGATCGTCTGGCCGGACATCGACGTGACGATGTCGCCGGGACGCTGGGCGTTGCCGTCAGGCATGTTCTCGACCAGGCCGATGATGCCGACGGCGTTGACGGCGGCCTTGCGGGAGGCGAGCACATGCATGAGGCCGGTGACGGCTGCGGCACCGCCCATATCGCCCTTCATATCTTCCATGCCGGCGGCCGGCTTGATCGAAATGCCGCCGGTATCGAAGACGACACCCTTGCCGATGAAGGCGACGGGGCGATCCTTGCCCTTGCCGCCCTTCCACTGCATGACCGCCAGGCGCGGCGGGCGCACGGAGCCCTGGGCGACGCCGAGAAGGGCGCCCATGCCGAGGCGGCGCATTTCGCGCTCCGTCAGGATTTCCACTTCGACGCCGAGCTTTTCCAGTTCCTTGGCCTTAGCGGCGAACTCGACGGGGCCGAGCACGTTCGGCGGTTCGTTGACGAGGTCACGGGCAAGATTGACGCCGCCGGCGATCGCTTCGGAATCGGAAAACGCCTTCTTGGCACCACCCGGATCGGCGGTGACGATCGTCACCTTGACGGATTTCGCCGGCTTCTCCTCCTCGTCGCCCTTCTTCGTCTTATACGTATCGAAGCTATAGGCGCGCAGCAGCATGCCGAGCCCGAAATCGGCAGCTGCCCGCGTGCTGGTCTCGAGCCCGGGCACGTCGATGAAGACGGCGGCCTTGTCGGTGTTCTTGATTCTCGAGGCCACAGCACCGCCGGCCTTCAGCCAGTCATGGGCGGTGATTTCGGCGGCCTTGCCGAGCCCGATGACGACGATGCGGTCGACGGGCGCGCCTTCGGGGGCGACAATATCGAGCGCACCCATGGATTTCGCGGAGAATCGGGCAATCCTCGCAGCCTTGGCGATCACACCTGCCGGGTCGACTGTTTCAGCGCCGGCAGCGCTGTCGGCCTCCGCGGTCTTCAACAGGATCGCCAGGCCGCCATTGAGCTTTGCCGACTTTGCGAATAAAATTTCCAACTTTACTGACATGTCTTCTCCGCTGGGATTCTTTGAAATCCGTCCCTGGCGGATAATTTCGCGTTTGGCGGGTCTGTCAATGGCTTGCGACAATTGTTATGGTCGCCCGCAGCTATCAGGGCTCCCTTGTTTTCGTCAGTTTTGTAGATATTCGCGTTGACAGTTTTTTCGAAAAATCGATGGCGGAGCTTGGCAATCCGCCTGCCGAAAACAACTTTCGGCGCATTCATGCTGCT
>NZ_VSZV01000284.1:0-22151 GCF_008919455.1 Rhizobium sp. PEPV16 | reverse complement strand
CCCCGAAATAGACATCTATTTTTCCCAGCTTTTTTTCGTGGGCGCAGATTGCGACGCGACTGCTGCTGCCGGGAGCATCTGCGGCGGCTTTCCCTATCGCGACGTCGCGGCCTTCGACCTGCTGCGTACTCTATTCTTCCGCCTGCCCTATGTGGTGGCGATCGTGATGCTGTGGAAACTCGTCGAATGCTACCAGCAGCACGGCGCAACCTTCAACGCCGAGCGCGCGCAAAAGCTCAAAGTCGCGCTCGGAACGATGCTGATCGGGCCGGTGCTGCTCGTCAATGTCATCCTCAAGGAACATTGGGGCCGGCCGCGGCCGATACAGACGGACATTTTCGGCGGTACGCTGCATTTCGTCGAGGCAGGTTCGCTTGCCGGAAAATGCGTTTCGAACTGCTCGTTCGTCTCCGGCGAGGCGGCGAGTGCCGGCTGGCTCTTCTGCCTCCTGCTCTTCGTGCCGAAATCCCTGCGTTATGCGGTGGCGGCACCCTTGGCGGCGATCTCGATCCTCACCCCGGCGATGCGGCTATCCTTCGGCGCACACTATCTTTCCGACGTCGTTCTTGGATGGCTGTCTTCGCTTGTCGTCTTCGCCGCATTGCTGGCGTTAACTGAGTCGCAACAGCATCAAAAAAATTCTGAAATTTGAATGAATTTTTGACACCAGCTTGTCGCAAAAGCGCGACAAAGAGCGTAGAGGGATTCTCCTGCAAGGCCGTTTGGGCGTGCAGGTGCTTTCAAGGGCAGGCATGAAACTACTCGAGACATACATATTGCGGCGCGTCGGCCAGATGTTTCTCGTGGCGCTCCTGCCGGTTCTGGCGATCATTTGGACGACTCAGGTTCTGCAGCGCATCAATCTGGTCACCGACAGCGGCCAGTCGATCGGCTCGTTCGCCAAGCTGGCGACGATGATTCTGCCGTCGATCATTCCTGTCGTTCTGCCCTTCGCTCTCGTTATCGCGATCACCCAGACGCTGACGACGATGAACAACGATTCCGAACTTACCGTCATCGACGCGGCCGGGGCGCGGCGCAGCGTGCTGATCCGCCCGATCCTGCTGCTTGCCGCCGTCATCAGCGTCTTTTCCTTTTTCGTCGACAACGTCGTCGAGCCGCGCGCAAAGACCGTCGTGCGCCAGATGATCGCCGAGACCTATGCTGACCTCCTCTCTTCGGTGATCGAGGAAAAGACCTTCCGCAAGCTCGACGAAGGCCTCTATGTTCAGATCTCGCAGCGGATGGCGGGCCGCATGCTGAAGGGCCTGTTCGTCGCCGACGAGCGCGACCCGGCCTATGAACTGATCTATTATGCGAAGGAAGGCGCCGTCGACGACACGGGCACGACGCTGATCATGCATCAAGGCGAAGTGCACCGAAAAACGCCCGATGGCAACGTCTCGGTTATCAATTTCGATTCCTATTCCTTCGATCTATCGGACATGACTGAGAATCGCGGACAGGCGACGTTGCGCGCCAGCGACCGTGACCTGGGGTTCCTGTTCAATCCGGATCCGGCCGATAAGGACTTTACGATCCGGCCGCAAAGCTACCGCGCCGAACTGCATCGGCGGCTGACCGACTGGATCCTGCCCGTCGTCTTTGCACTGTTTTCACTGGCGATCGCCGGCGATGCGCGCTCGCACCGCGAAGCGCGGCTGCATCCGATGGTGAGCGCTCTCGCTTATGCCTTCGCGATGCGATGGGCCGCCTTCTACGCGGCCAATCAGATCGATACCGACCCTGAATATATCGCCGTCCTCTACGCCATCCCGATTGTCAGCAGCATCGTCTCGATCGTCTTCCTCGGCCTGCACAAACGACTGGTCATGCCTTCGTTCATCCGGGACCGGATTTCGTCTTTCTGGAGACGGATGCAGGAAAGGCTGCTTGCCGCAGCCGGCAGGACCGGCGGGGGCACTGCCCAATGATGTTCGGGACATTGTCGCGTTATTTCTTTCGCCGCTATCTGGTGACGACGGGCTGGTTCCTGATCGGCGTCTCGGCGATTTCTTTCCTTCTCGATTTCAGCGAGACGGCGGGCCGCATGTCCGGCCTTCCCGGCTACACGATCGGCGGCGGCGTCTTGATGACCGCCGTGCGCCTGCCGCTCATCCTACAGCAGACTGTGCCATTCATCGCACTGTTCGTCGGCATGACGGTGCTGATCGGCCTCAACCGCAAATATGAACTCGTCGTCACGCGCGCTGCCGGCATTTCGGTCTGGCAGTTCATGTTCCCCTTCATCGCTGGCTCGCTGGCGCTCGGCCTGCTGACGATGGCGGCGCTCAACCCGCTTGCCGCCTGGGGACAGCGCCAGGCACTGCTGGTCGAATCGGACTGGCGTGGCGAGAACGCGGTTCTGCGCAAGGCACCGCAGATTCCGTGGCTGCGCCAGATCAGTGGCCGGGACGATGTCATCATCGGCGCCCAGACGGTCCAGGAGAACGGAACCAAGCTGATCGACGCCGTGCTGATCCATTTCGATTCAAGCGGTCAGGTCATTCTGAGACAGGACGCCGCCACGGCAAAATTGGAAGATGGTTACTGGCAACTTAACACCGTAGTGGAGCGCAAGCCTGGCGAAATCCCCGTGCGTAAAGCTTCGGTTCAACTTCGCACCAATCTGAAACAGGACTTCGTCCAGGAGCGGCTGACAGCGCCGGAAACAATTGGTTTCTTTGACCTTTCCAACCGAATTGCTGCGGCCAAGTCCTTCGGCATTTCGACCAAGGCGCTGGAGACGCAATTCAACTCCCTGTTGTCCCAGCCATTGCTGCTGGTGGCCATGACTTTCATAGCCGCAACAGTGTCCCTAAAATTTAGCCGGTTCAACCAATCCCGCTCCGTGATTCTGGGTGGCATCCTCTCGGGCTTCATGCTTTATGTCGTCACCGTGCTTGTAAAGGCATTCGGAAGCAGTGGAGTCGTGCCCCCCTTCGTGGCGACGTGGATACCGGTGGTCGTCGCGCTGGCCTTGGGTGCGACTATTCTGCTTCATCAGGAGGACGGCTAGTGGCGGCAGGCGACCGCAAGTATTTTAGTAATCAGCTGGTTGCCCTGCTTGTCGGCGCGACTCTATGTTCCTATTTCGGCAGTGTCCCAGCCTCCTACGGCCAGGCCAACACGTCCGCTCAAGATATCGGGAAGAACATTCCGGAAGGAGCCAAGCTCCTGCTTTCGGCCAATGAACTGGTCTATAACCGTGACGCCGATCTGGTGTCGGCGGTCGGCGGCGTACAGATCAATTATGCCGGCTATAAAATGGTCGCTCAGAAGGTCGAGTACAATCAGAAGACCGGCCGGATGATGGCGATCGGCAATATCGAGCTGGTCAGTCCCGACGGCAATCGCATCTATGCCGACAACCTCGACGTGACCGACAATTTCGCCGACGGGTTCATGAACTCGCTGCGTATCGAAACCGCCGACAATACGCGTATCGCCGCCGAAACCGGCGAGCGCGTCGGCGGCACGAAGATGATTCTCAACAAGGGCGTCTACACGGCCTGCCTTCCCTGCGCCGAGGATCCGAAGCGCGCGCCCTTCTGGCAGGTCAAGGCCCAGCGGGTGATCCAGAACGGCGAGACGCATACGATCCGTCTGGAGAGAGCGCGCTTCGAGCTGCTCGGCCATCCGATCGCCTTCCTGCCGTTCATCGAAGTTCCCGACAATACGGTGAAACGCAAGTCCGGCTTTCTGTTTCCGACGATGAGCCTGTCGCAGAATCTCGGCTTCGGTCTTTCCGTTCCTTATTACTATGTGATCTCGCCGAGTATGGACGCGACGGTCACCGCCACGGGCTACACAGCCCAGGGCTTCCTCATTGAAGGCGAATTTCGTCAACGCTTCGAAAATGGCACGCATATTCTGCGCGTCGCCGGCATCGACCAGGCAAAGCCGAGCAACTTCAGCTCCGGCACCAGCGATGCCGAAGCCGACCAGCGTGGCATGGTGGCTTCCAAGGCCGAATTCCGCATCAATCCGCGCTGGACGTTCGGCTGGGACGTCATGATGCAGAGCGACAACAATTTCTCGAAAACGTACAAGCTGCGGGGCCTGACCGGTACGGATCGTACCAATCAGATCTACCTAACAGGGCTCGGGAAACGCAATTATTTCGACATGCGGGCGTTCTATTTCGACGTCCAGGATGCCGATCGGACGAATACCGCTGAAAAGCAGCAGGCGATCGTCTATCCGTCGCTCGACTATCACTATGTGGCGCCGCAGCCGCTTGCCGGCGGCGAGCTTTCGGCGGATGTCAACCTGACGAATATTTCGCGCACACATGACGACTTCTATACCGTCGACGGCTTCGACCGTTTCCGCGGCCTGAAAGGCCAGACTTCACGGCTGACTGCCGAGCTTCAATGGAAGCGCACCTACGTCACGCCGACCGGTCTTGTGATCACACCGCTGCTGGCCGCGCGCGGCGATGCCTTCGCGCTGAACATGGATGATCCGACCGGCTACACCGGCAACTACGTCGACGGCAATTCTGCTACCCGCTCGATGTTCACAGCCGGTCTGGAGATGCGTTATCCGATCCTGATGACGACTGACAATAGCACCCATATCCTCGAGCCGATCGCACAGATCTACGCCCGCCCCGACGAGCAGCTTGCCGGCCGCCTGCCGAACGAGGATGCGCAAAGCTTCGTCTTCGACGCCACCTCGCTTTTCGACCGCGACAAGTTCTCGGGCTACGACCGGGTCGAAGGCGGTACCCGCGCCAATATCGGCGTCCAGTATACCGGGACCTTCGACAGCGGTTACAAGCTGCACGGCATTTTCGGCCAGTCCTATCAGATCGCCGGCCAGAACTCCTTTGCAACGGCTGATCTTGTCAATGTCGGCGCCGACTCCGGCCTTGAAACCGACCGCTCCGATTACGTCGGCCTTGGCGGCGTCGAAACACCGTACGGCGTTTCCGTCGCAGCCTCCTACCGGCTCGACGAAAAGGATTTCGAATTCCGCCGCGGCGACCTGACGACGGCCTACCAGAACGACACCTTCGCGACGCAGCTGACCTACACCCATCTCAGCGCCCAGCCGGCATATGGCTTTGCCGAGGACAATGACGAGATCCAGACGAACAGCAGCGTCAAGTTCAAAGATTACTGGTCGATTTTCGGCGGCATTGCCTGGGATCTGAACAATGATGTGATCAGTCGGCGGACGATCGGCCTCTCCTATGAGGACGAATGCACGATCTTCACGATCGCCTATACGGACAGCAGAGATTCCGACGACGAGTCGGGAAGCGACTGGACGATCGGCGCACGGCTGACCTTCCGCACGCTCGGCGACATCAAGATCGGCTCCGACACCCTCGAATGACGGGCGATCGGTGCAAACATGGCCTGAAGCCATTCTTTCGCCGTAAGCCTGTGCAGGACATTGCCGCCAGTCGGTATCTGAGGCATAGGAGTTTCGCGCCGTGACGGAAGCGATTTCAGCGTGTCTCGCACTGTGGTAAGAACGCCGCGAACAACGTCTCGCGGCGCTATCGGGAGGTCAACAGATGATTGACGCGAAAAAAGCCATAACCAAATTCCTCGCCGCGGCAGCGCTTGCATTGCTGACAGGTTTTGCCGGTCCAGCGCTTGCGGCAAGCGAAGTCAAAGCCGTGGTGAACGGCACCGCTATCACCAGCGGTGATGTCGCCAAGCGCCAGGCCTTCCTGCGCCTGCAGCGTACGAAGGCCGATGCCAAGACTGCCGAGGAGCAATTGGTCGACGAGGCGCTCAAGCGGCAGGAAGTCGCTCGCGTCCGTATGTCGGTTTCGCAGCAGGACGTCGATGCGTCTTTCGCGCGCTTTTCGAGCGGCAACAAGCTTTCCCCAGAGCAGATGTCGCAGATCCTTGATCGCGCCGGCGTCGGCGTCGATCATTTCAAGGGTTTCATCGCCGTGCAGATGAGCTGGCCGCGTGTCGTCAACGCCCGCTACGGCTCGACCTCGCGGCTGTCGAACTATGATCTCGTCTCGCGCATGATGCAGAACAACAAGCAGAAGCCGGTGACGACGGAATATATGCTGCAGCAGATCATCTTCGTCATTCCGCAAGCCAAGCGCGGCGCCATCACCGGCAAGCGCAAGGGCGAGGCCGAGGCGTCGCGCTCCAAATTTCCAGGCTGCGATCAGGCAAAGGTGTTTGCTGCGACGATGCGCGACGTTTCCGTGCGCGATCTCGGCCGCCTGCTCGCCCCCGAGATCCCGCCGGATTGGAAGCCGCTGGTCGAGCAGGCCAAGGGCAACACGACAGGGACACGCGTCACCGACAAGGGCGTCGAATATCTGGCAATCTGCAGCCAGCGGCAGGTTTCCGACGACCAGGCCGCCGAAATGGTCTTCCGCCAGGAAGATCTCGACAAGTCCAAGGCCGGCAAGGATGCCAGCCCGGAAAACGAAAACAGCAAGAAATACCTGGATGAACTGCGCAAAAAGGCGCAGATCGCCTATCGCTGACCGATAATGGCGATACCGTTTTTGCGACCGCTTGCGCTGAGCCAGGGCGACCCCGCCGGCATCGGGCCGGATATTACTCTGATGGCTTGGCTGAGGCGGCGAGAACTTGGGTTGCCGCCTTTCTTCCTGATTGGCGACCCCGACGTTCTGGCGTTGAGAGCCCGCCAGCTCAATCTGGCGGTCTCGATCCGCGAGACCGATGAAGCCAGCAAGGCCGCCGGCATGTTTGCCGATGCGCTGCCCGTCATGACCATATCGGCTAGTATCGAGGTCGTGGCCGGCGAACCGCATGCGGCAACGGCGAAAGGCACGATCGCGTCGATCGAGAAAGCCGTGTCGCTTGTCATTGACGGCGAGGCGCTCGCAGTCGTTACCAATCCGATCGCCAAGGCCGTGCTTTACGAAGCCGGTTTCCGGTTTCCCGGCCATACCGAATTTCTCGCCGATCTCGCCGCCAGGGCGACCGGCCGGCCGGTAACACCGGTAATGATGCTGTCCGGACCGAAGCTCCGGGCCATTCCCGTCACCATCCATATTCCGGTCCGCGACGTGCCGCAGGCGCTGACGGGCGAACTGATCACCGAAACCTGCAGGATCGCCCATGAAGATCTGAGGCAGCGCTTCGGCATCGAGGCGCCGCGGCTCGCCGTTGCCGGCCTCAACCCGCATGCGGGCGAAGGCGGGGCGATCGGCACGGAGGACGAGGACGTCATCCGTCCGGCGATCGAGCGCCTGCGCGACGAGGGCATCGATGCGATCGGCCCCCTGCCCGCCGATACGATGTTCCATGACGAGGCGCGGGCGCGATACGACGTTGCCATCTGCATGTATCACGATCAGGCGCTGATCCCGGCCAAGGCACTTGGTTTCGACGACAGCGTCAACGTGACGCTCGGGCTTCCCTTCGTGCGCACCTCGCCGGATCACGGCACCGCTTTCGGCATTGCCGGCAAGGGACTGGCGCGCGAGCACAGCCTCGTTGCGGCGCTGAAGCTCGCCGGCCAGCTCGGCCGCAGCGCGGAAAGCCGCCGCTAATGGCAGCACTCGATGGCCTGCCGCCGCTTCGCGACGTCATCCAGCGTCACGGCCTCGATGCACGCAAGGCGCTCGGGCAAAATTTCCTGCTCGACCTCAACCTCACGCAGAAGATCGCCCGCACGGCGGGGGCGCTCGAAGATGCGACCGTTTTCGAGGTCGGCCCCGGCCCCGGCGGACTGACGCGCGCGATCCTGGCGCTCGGCGCCAGGAAGGTTATCGCCATCGAGCGGGATACACGCTGCCTGCCGGCGCTTGCCGAGATCGCCGATCATTATCCCGGCCGGCTGGAGGTGATCGAAGGCGATGCGCTGAAGACGGATTTCGAGACATTGGCGCCGGAAGGCCCGATCAAGATCATCGCCAACCTGCCGTACAATGTCGGCACGCAGTTGTTGGTCAACTGGCTGCTGCCGAAAGCCTGGCCGCCGTTCTGGCAGTCGCTGACGCTGATGTTTCAGAAGGAAGTCGGCGAGCGTATCGTCGCCAACGAAGACGACGATCATTACGGCCGTCTCGGCGTGCTCTGCGGCTGGCGGACGGAGGCACGCATGGCCTTCGACGTGCCGCCGCAAGCCTTCACGCCGCCACCAAAGGTGACGTCGACGGTCGTGCAACTGACCCCCCGCGATAACCCGATCCCCTGCGCTGTGGGCAATCTGGAAAAGGTGACACAGGCGGCCTTCGGCCAGCGCCGCAAGATGCTGCGCCAAAGCCTGAAATCGCTCGGCGGCGAGAGCCTGCTCGTCAAGGCCGGGATCGATCCGGCGCGTCGGGCGGAAACCCTGTCCGTCGAGGAGTTCTGTCTGCTGGCGAACAGCCTCTAAAGCGCGTCGCAATCTTTCAGATTTGGTGTCTCATCGCGAAATCGCGCAGACTTTTCGGCATCACGCTTTAAAGCGACGGCGTCTCTTCCAGCAACTCGCGGACGAAGTCGAACATGCCATGGCGGCGGTCACGGCGCAGGCGTTCGGCCTTGACGATCGACTGGACGGCGTCGAGGGCGGCGTTGAGATCGTCGTTGACGATGACATAGTCGTATTCGCGCCAGTGGGCGATCTCGGCGCGGCTGTTGGCGAGGCGCGTCTGAATGACCTCCTCGGAATCCTCGGCACGGCGATGCAACCGCGACTGGAGCTCGGTCATGGTCGGCGGCAGCACGAAGATCGAGACGACGTCGGCCGACATCTTCTCCTGCAATTGCTGGGCGCCCTGCCAGTCGATGTCGAAGAGCATGTCGCGGCCTTCGCCCATGGCCTGCTCGACCGGCTCGCGCGGCGTGCCGTAGAAATTGCCATGCACCTCGGCCCATTCGAGCAGCGCGTCGCTATCGCGCAGCCGCTCGAACTCGCGCACACTCTTGAAGTGGTAATGCACATCCTCGACTTCGCTCGGACGGCGCTGGCGCGTGGTGACGCTGACGGAAAGGCCGATTTGCCTGTCAGTCTCCAGCAGCGTGCGCGCGATGGTGGACTTGCCGGCGCCTGACGGCGACGAGATGACAAGCATCAGACCGCGGCGGGCGATCTGCACGGGCGAGGATTTCGCCGGTTTCATGTCTTACTCCAAATTCTGGACCTGCTCGCGGAACTGGTCGATCACGACTTTCAGCTCGATGCCGGCGGCGGTGACCGCCGAGGCATTCGACTTCGAGCAGATGGTATTCGATTCGCGGTTAAATTCCTGTGCAAGGAAGTCCAGTCGGCGCCCGGCGGGGCCACCTTTCACCAGGAGATCGCGCGCTGCGGCGATATGAGCCTTCAGACGATCGATTTCCTCGCGCAGATCCGCCTTGGTCGCCAGTAGCGCGGCTTCGGCATGCAACCTGTCGCGGTCGAGCGCGGCCATGCCGTCCATCAACAAGGCGACCTGCGCGGCAAGCCGCGCGGCGATCTCCTGCGGCGAGCGCGATGGATCGGCCTCGATCGTCCGCGTCAGGCCTTCGATCGTCGTGACGTGGTCGTGAAGAATGCGGGCCAGCGCCGCCCCTTCCTGTTCGCGCATCGCTCTCAGATCGGCAAGCGCGGCCAGCAGGCCGGCAGCGATATCGGCGTCACGGGCGGCAAGCGCCTCCTCGCCATCCTCGCTTTCGCGGAATTCGACGATGCCGCGCACCAGCAGCAGCGTATCGAGCTTCAGCGGCGCCGGATCGATGACACCGTCCAGTTGCTCGCGCATGGCCAGCACGGCGGCAAGCGCTTGCCTGTTCAGCACCGCCTCGAAACGGTTCTCGTCGGCGGTGACGGATAGCGATGCCTGCAGGTTGCCTCGGCTGAAGCTTTCTCCGGCGAGGCGGCGGACCTCTGCCTCCATGCGTTCGAGACCGGACGGCAGGCGCAGGCGCAGGTCGAGGCCCTTGCCGTTGACCGAGCGCAGTTCCCATGCCCAGCGCCAGCGGCCGCTCGTTCCCTCGCGCCGCGCAAAACCGGTCATGGACTGCAAAGCCATGCGAGCCTCCCGAAAGTCTCAGTTGATCTTCTTTTTCTTCGGCGGCGCGACGGTCGCGCCATTATCCGCCGGCTGCTCTTCCGGCTGGCCGTCGACTGCGATGTTCGGATCCGAACCCTTGTCGGCTTCGAGCTTGCGCCAGCGCTTGACGTTGGCATTGTGCTCTTCGAGCGTCGCAGAGAAAACATGGCCACCGGTGCCGTCGGCGACGAAATAGAGATCCTGCGTCTTCCAGGGATTGGCGACGGCTTCCAGCGCATCCTTGCCGGGATTGGCGATCGGCGTCGGCGGCAGACCCTTGATGACATAGGTGTTGTAAGGTGTGTCCCGCTTCAGGTCCGACTGGTAGATCGGCCGGTCGGCCGGTTTGCCCTCGCCGCCGAAGAGGCCGTAGATGATCGTTGGGTCGGACTGCAGGCGCATGCCTTTGCCGAGCCGGTTCAGGAAAACGGAGGCGACATGCGCACGCTCGTCGGGAACACCGGTCTCCTTTTCGACGATCGAGGCGAGTGTGACGAACTCCTCCTTGGATCGCAGCGGCAGCGAGGAGTCGCGCTTGTCCCAGATTTGATCGACGAGCTTCTGCTGCGCAGCCGCCATCTGGTCGACGATTTCCGAGCGCTTGGTGCCGCGCGAGAATTTGTAGGTATCCGGACGCAGGCTGCCCTCGGTCGGCAATGCCGCCGGCAAGTCGCCTTCCAGCACGGTATCCTGCAGCATACGGTCGAACATCTGGCGAACCGTCAGGCCCTCGGGGAAGGAAACGGAATAGAGAATGGACTTGCCCGACTTCAGCAGCTCCATGATATCGCGCATAGAGGCCCTCGCCTTGATCTCGTATTCACCCGCCTTCAGGCTCTCACCGACAGAAAGATGCGTTGCCGTGAGATAGCGGAAGATGCGGGCATCGCTAATGATCGCGTTGCGCTCGAGATTCGAGGCGATTTCCGCCAGACCAGCACCGTTGCGGACGATGAAATTTGTGTTGGTCTGCAGCGGACCGGGGTTCCGATAGGTCGAGGTGGCGTAATAGAAGCCGATGACTGCGACGACGCAGACTAGAACCGCCATAGTCATGAGGAAGTTCAGGAAAAGAACGACCTGGCCGCGGGCTTTCTTCGACCGCTTGGGCGGCTCCGGAACGCGTTCCGGACGCAGGGCTTCGCTCGGCGACTTCGGGATAATCGGTCCCTTCTGCGCCTGGGTATCGTTGCTCTGGTTCGTCGTATCGCTCACCGGCAATCCTCTAAAACTTGACCCTCACTTCGCTATTTCGCGAAGCAATGCGGCAAAAGCAGGTTCTGCCGCCGTTCAACGACGCCGCTGCCGGTCGTTATGCTTTCGCACGCCTCCTACTCAACGGAGAGGACGGCCGGTTGCGGTGCATGGGAGACCCATTACACCGCTTGCAGCACTCTTATTGCGCGTAACGGCGCAGTACGAGCGACGCGTTCGTGCCGCCGAATCCGAATGAGTTGGACAGCGCCACATTGATGTCTCGCTCACGCGCCTTGTGCGGAACAAGATCGATCGCCGTCTCCCGTTCGGGATTGTCGAGATTGAGCGTCGGCGGCGCGATGTTGTCGCGGATCGCAAGCGTGGCGAAAATCGCCTCGATGGCGCCGGCGGCGCCGAGAAGGTGTCCTGTCGCCGACTTGGTCGAGGACATGGAGATCTTCGACGCCGCATTGCCGACCAGCCGCTCGACGGCGCCGAGTTCGATCGTATCAGCCATGGTCGAAGTGCCGTGGGCATTGATGTAGTCGATATCGGCCGGCGTCAGCCCGGCGCGTTTCAGCGCCATCGCCATGCAGCGGCCGGCGCCCTCGCCGTCTTCGGAGGGCGCGGTGATGTGATAAGCGTCGCCCGACAGGCCGTAGCCGACGATTTCGGCGTAGATCCTGGCGCCGCGCGCCTTGGCGTGTTCCAGCTCCTCGAGCACGACGATGCCGGCACCTTCGCCCATGACGAAGCCGTCGCGGTCGCGATCATAGGGGCGCGACGCCTTCTGCGGATCGTCGTTGTGCTGGGTCGACAGCGCCTTGCAGGCGGCAAAGCCTGCAAGCGAAATGCGGCTGACGGGGGATTCCGTGCCGCCGGCGACCATGACGTCGGCGTCGCCCAACGCGATCAGCCGCGCGGCATCGCCGATCGCATGCGCGCCCGTCGAGCAGGCGGTGACGACCGAATGATTGGGTCCGCGCAGCTTGTGGCGGATCGAGACCTGGCCGGAGACGAGGTTGATCAGGCGGCCGGGAATGAAGAAGGGGGAGATGCGGCGCGGGCCCTTGTCGCGCAGGGTGTAACCCGCCTCGACGATGCCTTCGATGCCGCCGATGCCGGAGCCGATCAGCACGCCGGTGGCGATCTGGTCCTCATCGGTTTCAGGATGCCAGCCGGCATCGGCAAGCGCCATGTCGGCGGCGGCCATGCCGTAGATGATGAAGGGATCGACCTTGCGCTGCTCCTTCGGCTCCATCCACTGATCGACATTGAAGGTACCGTCGGTGCCGTCACCGATAGGAATACGGCAGGCGATCTTGGCGGGAAGGTCATCGACCTCGAATTCGGTGACGAGGCGGGCGCCGTTCTGACCGGCAAGCAGCCGGGACCACGTCACCTCGGTTCCGCATCCCAAGGGTGATACCATGCCGGTACCGGTGATGACGACACGTCTCATCGCGTGCTTTCCCCCGTCTCTTATGTTCTATGGAGAAATATGCCGAAAAGAAAAGGGCGGACTCCAGGCCCGCCCTTTCTCAAATTCACAGGATCAGGCCTGGGCCTTCTCAATAAACTTCACTGCATCGCCGACCGTCAGGATCGAGTCGGCAGCGTCGTCAGGAATTTCAACGCCGAATTCTTCTTCGAAAGCCATGACAAGTTCGACCGTGTCGAGCGAGTCAGCGCCCAGATCGTCGATAAAGCTGGCGCTCTCGACGACCTTGTCGGCGTCGACGCCAAGATGATCAATAACAATTTTCTTTACGCGTTCTGCGATATCGCTCATGTCGGTTTCCTCGACCTTATGTCCTGATCGGAATGCCATCGCGGCACCCCTACCCTGTTTCAGCCTGCGATGTTTTCAGACATCCTCGGCAAACTCGTTTACCCGGCTTCAGAGATGTCCCAGGCTTGCAAAAAGCCCGCCGGTCCGTCTGCTTTCTCGGGACGACTGTTCACAGTCATGGCCCGCTTAACATGCTTTATGTCTGCCGCAAAGCCAGAAAATCAACGGTTCGTGATTGCTCAACATGCTATTGGCGGAATTATTCACACGCCAACAGTTTGTCGTTTCAGATCATCGCCATGCCGCCGTTTACGTGCAGCGTCTGGCCCGTCATATAAGCAGCCTCGGAGGACGCAAGGTAAGCGACCGCCGAAGCCACCTCGCCGCCCGTGCCCATGCGCTTCATCGGGATCGCTCCCATGATCGCTTCCTTCTGCTTGTCGTTCAGCTTGCCGGTCATGGCGCTCTCGATGAAGCCCGGTGCGACGCAGTTGACCGTCACGTTGCGGGTGGCAATCTCCTGCGCCAGGGACTTGGTGAAGCCGATCATACCGGCCTTGGAGGCGCAGTAATTGGCCTGGCCCGGATTGCCGGTGACGCCGACGATGGAGGTGATGTTGATGATGCGGCCATAGCGGCGGCGCATCATCGGATGCGTCAATTCGCGCGTCAGGCGGAAGGTCGCCGTCAGGTTCACTTCGAGGACGCTGTCCCAGTCCTCGTCGCTCATGCGCACGAACAGCCCGTCGCGGGTGATGCCGGCATTGTTGACGAGGATGTCGACGCCTTCGAGGTCGGCCTCGGCCTTCTGGCCGAGCGCCTTGACCTCATCGCGGTCGGAGAGGTTCGCCGGGAAGATCTTGACGCGCTCGCCGAGATCGGCGGCCAGCGCTTCCAGCTTCTCGACGCGGGTGCCGTGCAGGCCGACGATGGCGCCCTGCTTATGGAGAAGGCGGGCGATTTCCTCGCCAATACCGCCCGATGCGCCGGTGACGAGAGCCTTGCGGCCGGAAAGATCGAACATGGAAACGTTCCTTATATCTGGAAATACCAATCAGGCCATGAGGGCGGCGACGGCCGCGTCGATATCCGCCGGACCGTTGACGGAGATGCCGTTGATCGTCTTGTCGATGCGGCGGGCAAGGCCGGTCAGCACCTTGCCGGAACCGAGTTCATAAAGCGTCGTCACGTCATTTCCGGCAAACCATTCCACCGTCTCGCGCCAGCGGACCTGACCGGTCACCTGCTCGACCAGCAGGCTGGCGATCTCGTCGGCGCCGGTCACCGGGGCGGCACGGACATTCGCGATGAGAGGCACGACGGGGTCGAACTTGGCGACCGTTGCCAGCGCTTCGCGCATGGCGTCGGCGGCAGGCGCCATCAGCGTCGAATGGAACGGAGCAGAGACCGGCAGCAGAATGGCGCGCTTGGCGCCCTTGTCGGTCGCAAGGGCGGCCGCTTTTTCGACGGCTGCCTTCTCGCCCGAGATGACGATCTGGCCGCCGCCATTGTCGTTGGCGATCTGGCAGGCGCCAACGGCGGCCGCCGCCTCACAGACGGCAACGACGTCGGCATGTTCGAGGCCGATGATCGCGGCCATGGCGCCGACGCCGACGGGAACGGCCGCCTGCATGGCGTTGCCGCGGATGCGCAACAGCCGCGCAGTGTCGGCGAGCGAAAAGGTGCCGGCGGCGCAAAGCGCAGAATATTCGCCGAGCGAGTGGCCGGCGACGCAGGCGACCTTGGACTTCAGATCCAGCCCCTTGGCCTCCAATACGCGGACGACGGCGATCGAGACGGCCATCAGCGCCGGCTGGGCGTTCGCCGTCAAGGTCAACGTATCCTCGGGACCGTTGAACATGACGTCCGAAAGCTTTTCACCGAGCGCCTCATCGACTTCTTGGAAAACGGCGCGGGCTTCCCCGAAATTCTCGGCGAGGTCCTTGCCCATGCCGACGGCCTGACTGCCCTGACCGGGAAAAGTGAAAGCAATGGTCATTCTCGTGTCCCTGGCTCATGCCCCTGATTGCGCCCCTTGAGGCTGTTTTGCCTCCAATTGACATTCTTTCCGGCAGAGTCAAGTAGCGGCTCATTCTCCGCAAAGCCTTTCGCGCGCGCGCAAAAGCCCGGCTTTTGCTCTTGCGCTTCGCCAAATCCAGCCTAGATTTGCCCGGACCTCCCCAAGGCTTTCACCTCTCTCCCAAGGTTTTTCCATGAAGTACAATTCACTAGGCCGCACCGATATTTCCGTTTCAGAGATTTGCCTTGGCACCATGACCTGGGGCTCGCAGAACAGCGAAGCCGATGCGCATGCGCAGATGGATTACGCCGTCGAAAAGGGCGTCAATTTCTTCGATACGGCCGAACTTTATCCGACCACCCCGGTTTCGGCCGCGACACAGGGCTGGACCGAAGACTATATCGGCAGCTGGTTCAATAAGACCGGCAAGCGCGGCGATATCGTGCTCGCCACCAAGGTCGCCGGCCGCGGCCGCGATTATCTGCGCGGCGGCGAAGGTGCCGATGCAAAGAATATCCGCCTGGCGCTCGAGGCCAGCCTGACGCGGCTGAAGACGGACTACGTCGACCTCTACCAGATCCACTGGCCGAACCGCGGCCATTTCCATTTCCGCCAGAACTGGAACTACAATCCGTTCACCCAGGATCGCGACAAGGCCGTCGCCAATATGCTCGACATCCTGGAAACGCTCGGTGCGTTGGTGAAGGAAGGCAAGATCCGCGCGATCGGCCTTTCCAACGAAACCACCTGGGGCATACACAAATACCTGACGCTCGCCGAACAGAAGAGCCTGCCGCGGGTCGCCAGCGTCCAGAACGAATACAACCTGCTCTACCGCCATTTCGACCTCGATCTCGCCGAACTCTCGCATCATGAGGATGTCGGGCTGCTCGCCTATTCGCCGCTTGCCGGCGGCATCCTGTCCGGCAAATATATCGACGGCGGCAGGCCGAAAGGTTCGCGCGGTTCGATCAACCACGATATCGGCGGCCGCCTGCAACCGCTGCAGGAGCCGGCGACCAAAGCCTATCTGGACATCGCCGCAACGTACGGCATCGACCCGGCAGCGATGGCGCTCGCCTTCTGCCTGTCACGCCCCTTCATGGCCTCGGTCATCATCGGCGCGACGTCGATGGAGCAGTTGAAAATCGATATCGGCGCGGCAGATATTACGCTTTCGAACGAGATCCTGGCGGAAATCGCCAAGGTGCACCGGCAGTATCCGCTGACGCTTTGATCCTATTTGTCTGGCGCCCACCCGATGCCGACCATTGGCCGGCATCGGGTGGGTGTCCGATTGCGCTTGCCTTTGCCCAAAAAATCCGTATAAGCCGCCCTGTTCGTTAACCCGGTCTTCTGGCTGGTGGCTGAACGGAGGGCCGGTTTCCTCACGGAAATCGTTCGGAACGGAAGCGTTCCAGCCTCCCGTGTCTCCGCTCTCGACCGTCTCGGAAACGCTTTCTTGCCTGGGTCCGCCCAATCAGGAGCAGTCGTTGAGGCTTAGCCGCCGAATATCGGGTTGAACCAAACGCAAGAAAGGCAAAGCTGTCATGGCTCTTTATGAACATGTATTCCTTGCCCGGCAGGATATTTCCGCTCAGCAGGTCGATGCCCTCGTAGAACAGTACAAGGGTGTGATCGAAGCGAATGGCGGTAAAGTCGGGCGTATTGAGAACTGGGGCCTCAAGTCCCTCACCTACCGCATCAAGAAGAACCGCAAGGCGCACTACGCCCTGATGGACATCGATGCACCGGCTGCTGCCGTCCAGGAAATGGAACGTCAGATGCGCATCAGCGAAGACGTTCTTCGCTACATGACGATCGCCGTCGAGAAGCATGAAGAAGGTCCGTCTGCCATGATGCAGAAGCGCGACCGTGACGACCGTCCGCGCGAAGGCGGCCGTGGCCCGCGTGAAGGCGGCTTCGGCGATCGCGACCGCGGCCCGCGTCCGCCGCGTGAAGGTGGCTTCGGCGACCGCGACGACCGTCCGCGCCGTCCGCGCGAAGACCGTGTATAAGGGAGATCTGAGATATGTCTGAAACTTCCTCCGCTCCGGTCCGCCGCCCGTTCCATCGCCGCCGCAAGACCTGCCCGTTCTCCGGCGCCAACGCGCCGCGGATCGACTACAAGGACGTACGCCTGCTGCAGCGCTACATTTCCGAGCGCGGCAAGATCGTTCCGTCCCGCATCACGGCCGTTTCCCAGAAGAAGCAGCGCGAACTCGCTCAGGCGATCAAGCGCGCCCGTTTCCTCGGCCTGCTGCCCTACGTCGTCGCCTGATCATCGGCCGACGCGCACACCCTTGAGGGAAGGCATTCGTGCCTTCCCTTCTCCCTTCCGCGATGGGCGCGGATCGGAACTCTTAAAACCCATGTTGAGACGTTTCTGAATTTGATTCAGCAACATCCTCTAACTGCTTGATGAAGCAGGACAGCGACCTTGAAACGACCGAACATTAAAACGCTGCTGATCGGCGCACTCGCCGGATTGACCGCCGCCCTGCTGGTGCTGGGCGCGAGCATGCAGCCGTCGTTTTTCAGCGCGCTTCTCTACACGGCTTCGGCTTTGCCGATCCTGATCGTCGGGCTCGGCTGGGGCAATACCGCCGCGGTCTCGGCCGTCGTCAGCGCCGCAGCACTCGGCGCGATCTTGATCTCGCCTTCCTTCGCGCTGATCATGACCATGGTAACGCTGCTGCCGGCCGGTTGGCTCAGCCATCTCGCCAATCTGGCGCGCCCGGCCGCCGAACTCGGCGGACCCGACCATCTGCTTGCCTGGTATCCGCTCTCCGATATCCTGCTGCATCTCTGCGGTCTGGTGACGCTCGCCGTCATCGTCATCGGTGTGATCATCGGCTACGGGCCTGAGATTACCGATCCGATCGTCGATCTGCTGATCACCTCGCTCAAGCAGCAGCAGCCGGAATTCATGCCCGATCCGGCAGCGACCGCGCAGACCAAGTCGCTGATCCTGCTGATGCTGCCGGCTTTGCAGGGCGGCATGTGGGTCAGCATGCTGTTTGCCGCCTATTATTTTGCCGTGCGCATCGTTGCAGCCTCCGGCCGCGGCCTTCGCCCGCGCGAGGATATTCCCTCGTCGCTGCGGATGAACCGCAACTCGATCTTCATCTTCCTGGCCGGGCTTGCCGCCTGCTTTTTCGGCGGCGTTCCGGCACTGGTCGGCGCGACCGTGATTGGCGCCTTCGGTGCCGGTTTCATGCTTTCCGGTTTCGCCTCGCTGCATTTCCGCACGCGCGGCAAGGACTGGCGCATACCGGCCCTCATCCTCTGCTATCTGGGCTCGATGCTCATGCTGCTGCCAGCTCTCCTCATCCTCGTCCTCGGTCTCAGCGATACGCGCAAGGCGATCGCACTGACCCCGACGAAAGATGCTGATGCCCCCAAACAATCCGATACGAAAATCTGAGACACAAGAAAGGAAAAAGAAAATGCAAGTCATCCTTCTCGAACGCATCTCCAAGCTCGGCCAGATGGGCGAAACCGTAAAGGTTCGCGACGGCTTTGCCCGCAACTACCTGCTGCCGCTCGGCAAGGCGCTGCGCGCCAACGCCGCCAACAAGACCCGCTTCGAAGCCGAGCGCGCAACGCTCGAAGCCCGCAACCTGGAGCGCAAGTCGGAAGCCCAGACGGTCGCCGACGTTCTCGACGGCAAGTCCTTCATCGTCGTACGCTCCGCCGGCGAAACCGGCCAGCTCTACGGTTCGGTTGCTGCCCGTGACGTCGTCGATATTCTCGGCGCCGAAGGCTTCAACATCGGCCGCAACCAGGTTCACCTCAACACGCCGATCAAGTCGATCGGCCTGCACAAGGTCGAGCTGCAGCTGCATGCCGAAGTCGAAATTCACGTCGAGCTGAACGTTGCCCGTTCTGCCGAAGAGGCAGAGCGCCAGTCCAAGGGCGAAGAACTCACCTCGGTCGACGCGATCTACGGCGTCGACGAAGACGCGCTGCGTCCGGAAGACTTCTTCGATCCGGAAGCCGATGGCGTCGACGAAGACGAAGCATAATTTCGTCGGAGCGATCCGCGAGAGGGAAGCCCGGCCACCGCGCCGGGCTTTTTCGTTTCCACCCCTTCGATATGAGCCGCTGATCGGCTCGCTTCTTTTAAGGGGATCTTCCGGATGTTTTTGCTGCGTGCCTTCTCGCATCGCGCTAAAATGACATTCTCCGAAGCGGATGGGCTGAGTCGGCGCCATACCGTGTCGTGCGGGTGACACTGCCAGTATTTCTCCTTTGCGTCGCCCAAGACTGTGGAGAAGTCGAACAACGTGCACAGCGTTCAGGATTTAGGCGAAGCGAGCCCCCGCTCCTTTCGTAGCCTCTTGATTTTCGCGTCCGGAATTGCAAATCCGGAGCTGGAAAAAGACAGAACGGATGATGATGAACGACGCCGCTCGAAAGATTGCAGCCGTTGCTCCGTCGGAGCAGCATTATCGCGAAGCACCCAACAACATCGAAGCCGAGCAGGCGCTTCTGGGTGCGATCCTGATGAACAACGACGCCTATTACCGGGTGTCGGACTTCCTGAAGCCGATCCATCTCTATGAACCGCTGCACCGGAAGATCTTCGAGGTTGCCGGCGATATCATCCGCATGGGCAAGATCGCCAATCCGGTGACGATCAAGACCTTCCTGAAGGCCGACGAGAAGGTCGGCGACATGACGGTTTCGCAATATCTGGCGAGCCTCGTCAGCAATGCCGTCACCGTCATCAATGCCGAGGATTACGGCCGGGCGATCTACGACTTGGCGCTGCGCCGAGCGCTGATCACCATCGGCGAGGACGTCGTCAACATCGCCTATGACGCGCCGCTCGACATGCCGCCGCAGTCGCAGATCGAGGATACCGAACGCCGCCTCTTCGAACTGGCGGAAAACGGCCGCTACGACGGCGGCTTCCAGGCCTTCAACGATGCGGTCGCGCTGGCGATCGACATGGCGGCCGTCGCCAAGGAACGCGACGGCGGGCTTTCCGGCATTTCCACCGGCATCCATTCGCTGGATTCCAAGATGGGCGGTTTGCAGCGGTCGGACTTGATCGTGCTTGCCGGACGCCCCGGCATGGGCAAGACCTCGCTTGCTACAAACATCGCCTACAATATCGCCGCCGCCTACGAAGGCGAAGTCCAGTCGGACGGCAGCATGAAGGCGAAGAACGGCGGCGTCGTCGGTTTCTACTCGCTCGAAATGTCGTCCGAACAGCTCGCCACCCGTATCATCTCCGAGCAGACCGAAGTCTCCTCCTCGAAGATCCGCCGCGGCGACATCAACGATGCCGATTTCGAAAAGCTCGTCGCCTGCTCGATGATGATGCAGAAGGTGCCGCTTTATATCGACCAGACCGGTGGTATCTCGATTGCCCAGCTTTCGGCCCGCGCGCGCCGTCTGAAGCGCCAGCGCGGCCTCGACGTGCTGGTGGTCGACTACATTCAGCTGATGACCGGCTCGGGCAAATCCAGCGACAACCGCGTGCAGGAAATCACCCAGATCACCACCGGCCTGAAGGCGCTCGGCAAGGAGCTCAACGTTCCGATCATTGCGCTGTCGCAGCTTTCGCGTCAGGTCGAAAGCCGCGACGACAAGCGGCCGCAGCTGTCCGACCTTCGCGAATCCGGCTCGATCGAGCAGGACGCCGACGTCGTGCTCTTCGTGTTCCGCGAGGAATATTACGTCAAGAATTCGGAGCCGCGCGACATCCACGATCCGAAATATCCGGAATGGGAAGCGCTGTTCGACAAGGTGAAGGGCACGGCCGACGTCATCATCGCCAAGCAGCGCCACGGGCCGACGGGCACGGTGAAGCTCGCCTTCCAGGCGGAATTCACGCGTTTTGCCGATCTCGCCGATCCCTCCTTCACCCAATATGAAGAGCACTGATCGTGTGGATGCTGCAATGCAGCGCCGGGCTTTCCCTTGACATAGTTGATCTTTAAACTGGCCGGAGAATCCTTCTCCGGCCTCTTTCGATGTGAATCATGAGCGAATTTTTCGACGCCCCCGAAGACGACAATTTTGCCTCGGCCGGCCTGCGGCTGACCGTCGACCTGACCGCCCTGACGGAGAACTGGCGCGACATGGCGCGCCGCTCCGGTGCGGCGCGGGCCTCGGCAGTCGTCAAAGCGGATGCTTACGGCATGGGCATCGAGGATGCCGGCGAAGCGCTGTATATGGCCGGCGCGCGCGACTTCTTCGTCGCGACCGTCGACGAGGGCGTGACGCTTCGCCTCTATGCGCCCGAGGCACGCATCTTCGTGCTCTCAGGCATCTGGCCGGGCACCGAACGGCGCTTCTTCGACAATGATCTGGTGCCGGTGATTTCATCCGACGAACAGCTCGCCTTCTGGATGGCGGTGCTTGCCGATTACGGCGACTATCCCTGCGCGCTGCATGTCGATACCGGCTTCAATCGGCTCGGACTGCATATCGACGATGCGATCGCGCTCGCCGACGACGTCTCACGGCCGGCGAGCTTCGCGCCCGTGCTTGTCATGAGCCACCTCGCCTGCGCCGATGATCCCAGCCATGCGATGAACCGGCAGCAGCTCGAATCATTCCACAGGGTTAGCGCCGCCTATGAAGGCATCGATTCAAGCCTTGCCGCCTCGGCCGGCATCTTTCTCGGTGAGGATTATCACTTCGATCTGACCCGCCCCGGCATCGCGCTCTACGGCGGCGAAGCGGTCAGCGGCATGGCGAACCCGATGCGGCCCGTCGCGACGGCGGAAGCGCGTATCATCCAGGTGCGCAGCGTCGAGGCCGGCGAGACCGTCAGCTATGGGCGGGCGCTGCAGCTTCGCCGTGAAAGCCGGCTGGCGATCGCCTCGGCCGGCTATGCCGACGGCTACATGCGCAGCCAGTCGAGCGGCGGTGTGCCGCTGCGCCAGGTGGTGCCGCAAGGCGGGCAAGGTTTCATCGCCGGACACACGGTGCCGGTTGCCGGCCGGATCACCATGGACCTGACGATCTTCGATATCACCGACCTGCCTGACAACGCCGTGCGCGCTGGGGATTATGTCGAGCTGTTCGGAAAGAACCTGCCGGTCGACGATGTGGCGCGGACATCCGGCACGATCGGATACGAGATTCTGACCAGCATGGGGCTGCGCCACGAGCGGCGCTACGTGGCCGAGGAATAGCGGCCT
>NZ_VSZV01000027.1:0-934 GCF_008919455.1 Rhizobium sp. PEPV16 | reverse complement strand
GAAGCGGACGCAGCAGCGTCCCTACACGTCCGGCAGCACCCGTCATAGCGACCCGTTTCATCGTCTCTCCTCCCATATCGCTCAAACGCCCTGGAACATGCGGGCGCGCGCATTCAGTATGTGTCTTTTCATCGCATCGTGCGCTTCGGTTTCCCGGTGCGCGAAGATCGCCTCGACGATCACCGCATGCTCATCCTGGACGCTGCGGATCTGTTCCGGCGTCCGCTTCAAGCTCAAGCTTCGTGTAACGGAATGCCCGATGGCGAAATGCGGCTTGAACCACTCGCGCAGGGTGATGTGGAACTGGTTACCGGTCGCCATGGCAATTGCATCGTGCAGAGCCTGGTCCTCCTCGGCGCCAAGCTCCCCATTGCGCAAGCATTGCTCAATCGAAAGAAGCGCTGCCGTTATGCGCTCCTTGTCGACCGGTTGCCAGTTTCGCGCTGCAAGCTCCGCCGCCTCGGCTTCGAGACCGGCGCGGAATTCGAAGAACCGCTGGACATCGGCCAAGGAGCCGACCGGCACCATTTTCAGCATCGACGAATCCGGCCTTTGCCTGACATAGGAACCGGAACCCTTGCGCGAAACGACCAGGCCATCGGCTCTCAAGCGTTCGAGCGCTTCGCGCACGACGGGTCTCGATGCGCCGAAATCCGTGGCGAGCTTCGTCTCCGGCGGCAGTCGTTCATTCACCGGAAAATTGCCGTCGGCGATCATCCCCACGATCTTCTCGTAGATGATGTCACTGAAGCGCGTTGCGCTCCTGTTCGAAACGGCATCGACCGCGAATGTCATCATGGTCCTTTTCTCTCAACGCCACGTGCGCCGGGTCGGCGGCCGCACCCTGGCTGTCGCTGACCATATGTTCAGGACGGCGTACAGCATTTGACAGATCCAACGTTTTTCGTCCGGTTGGCCGTATTTCAACGGCACA
>NZ_VSZV01000106.1:352-4689 GCF_008919455.1 Rhizobium sp. PEPV16 | reverse complement strand
GTATCGATCCGGCGGTGGCAACCGCCTTCGGATGCATCATCCTGCTTCTGCTCGCCGGATCGATCTATTCGCCGAATTTCCTGTCGCCGGATTATCTACTGCAGCAGCTGAAGGTGGCCTCGTTCCTCGGCGTCATCGCCACCGGCATGATGGCGGTCATCCTGCTCGGCCAGATCGACCTTTCGGTGCCATGGGTCGTGACGACAGGTGCGATGATGGCCTGCGCCGCGACGGCTTACGGTACGACCGGCTCGGTTCTGGCGATCCCCTTCGGCATTTTCTGCGGCGCTGCGATCGGTCTCGTCAACGGCCTGGCGGTCGCCTATCTCCGCATTCCCTCGATGATCATCACGCTGGCGACCAATGCCGTCGCGCAAGGGCTGATGGTCGTCTACACCGGCGGCTTCTCCCCGCAGGATTCGGCCACGCCGGCCATGCGGTTCCTGGCAACCGGCTACACAATCCCGGGACTCCCTAACGGGGTTCTCGTCTGGCTATGCGTGGGTTTGGCCGCGGTTTTCATGCTGACGCGGACGACCTTCGGCCGGTCGCTCTACGCCATCGGAAACCGGGAGCGCGCCGCCTACATGTCCGGCATCAATACTCGTCGCATTACGCTTCTGGCTTTTGTTATTTCGGGAGGGCTCAGCGCGCTCGGCGGCGTTCTGCTGGCGGGTTACGCGTCAAAGGCGTCGCAATCCATGGGCGACGCCTATCTGCTGCCGTCGATCGCGGCCGTCGTTCTCGGCGGCACGCATGTGCTCGGCGGCAAAGGTTCCTACCTCGGAACGGTGGCGGGCGTCATCCTGATCACCCTGCTGCAATCCATCCTCTCGGTGATGCAGATCGAGGAAGCCGGCCGCCAGCTCATCTACGGCGCCGTCATCATCGGCATGCTCCTGCTCTACGGCCGCCAGAAGCCGGCCTGATCGGCCGCTGTCGATACTTTCATCTTTTCCAGCATCCGCTGCTTGAGGAAACCTATCGTTTCGGCGAAAAGAAGCTGCCGCGGTTCGATGTCAGCAGGGAAGTCAGAAGGTACGTTTTGTGGCCACCAGCGAATTTCATTCGATCGAACGGGCCGCTCTGGATGATGGACTTGCCGCGCGCGCCTTGAGGGCGATCGAAGCGGTTCTCGGCATTGCCGCGGCACTCGTTCTTGCCGTGCTGCTCTTGATGGTGCTCGTCACAGTTTGCCTGCGTTATTTCTTCAGCGCCGGCTTCATCGGCGCCGAGGATCTCGGCATCTGGCTGCATGTGGGCCTGATTGCGCTCGGCGCGCCGCTCAGCCTCAACAGCGCGCTTGCCATGCGCCTCGACGTCTTCGTCAAGATGCTGCCGGAAAGCCTGCAGAAGGTCACGCCGATCGGCGCCGATGTCTTCACCGTGCTTTCGGCACTGGTCCTGAGCTTCGGCGGCAGCGAGATCATGACGATGCTTGGCGGCGTCTCGCCGACGCTCGGCGTGCCGGAATGGATCCGCTTCGGCTTCCTCGGCGCCGGAGGCGCGCTCATCCTCGTCGTGCTGCTTCTGCAGCGCATTGCCGAAGGCAAGATCCTGCCGGTTTTGATCTCGCTTGCCGTCGGTGTCGCGCTCTATGCTGGCATCCCCTATATCTCGCTCGATCTCGACTGGCCGCCGAGCATTTTTCTCGGACTGATCGCCGCGGTCGGCCTCGTGCTTGCTGCGCCGCTGCCGCACGCCTTTCTTGCCGCGGCCTATGTCGTCATCGCCTTCGGCAGCAGCCTGCCGGAGCCCGCGATCGTTTCCGCGACCGTCACCGGCATCTCGAAATTCCTGCTGCTCGCCATTCCCTTCTTCCTGCTCGCCGGCGGTCTTCTGACTGCCTCCGGCGTCGCCAACCAGCTTGTACGCTTCGCCGCCGCTATGGTCGGCCATCGCCGGGCCGGGCTGGCGCAGACGACGCTGTTGACCAGCGTCCTCTTTTCCGGCGCCTCCGGCTCGTCGGTCGCAAATGCCGCCTTCGGCGCATCGACCTTCCAGCCCGAGCTGGTCAAACACGGCTACCCTCCGGCGCAGGCGGCGGCGATCATCGCCTCGACATCGGTTCTCGACAATGTCATCCCGCCGTCGATCGCCTTCCTGATCCTTGCGACCGCGACCAATCTCTCCGTCGGTTCGCTGCTCGTCGGCGGCTTCTTTGCCGGCGGCCTGATGGCCATATGCCTGGCGGTCGCCATTCATCTGACCGTACGTGAGCAGGTGCCCTTGCCGCGCGCAAACGCGAGGCAGCGCTGGCAATCGGCGGTCCAGGCAATCCCGGCCTTCGGGCTCGGCGTCATCGTCGTCGTCGGCATCCGCATCGGCATCGTCACGACCACGGAGGCCGCAGCACTTGCTGCTTTCTACACGCTGCTGCTCGGCATCGGTGCGCGCCTCGGCATTCTCTCGCTCTATGCCGCCTTTCGCCAGGCAGCAGTCGAAGCGGCGGCAATCGGTCTCCTCATCGGCACAGCCGGCCCCTTTGCCTTCCTGCTGGCGGTCGACGACGTGTCCGGACTGATCTCGCACCTGACGACGGCGCTCGGCGGCAGCGCGCTTGCGGTCATCCTGCTGTCGAACGTCATCCTGCTGGTGGTCGGCCTCGTTCTCGACATCGGCGCCGCGATCCTGCTCTTCGGCCCGATCCTGCTGCCGGCAGCGGTCGCCGCCGGCATCGATCCCATTCAGTTCGGGGTGATCATCGTCGTCAACCTGATGATCCATGGACTGACACCGCCGCTCGGCATGCTGATCTTCGTCGTCAGCGGCGTCACGCGCATTCCCGCCTCAGAGCTCTTTCGGGCGGTGGTTCCCTATCTGCTCGCTCTCCTGGTCTCGCTCGCAATCCTCTGCGCCTGGGCCATCATCTTCTCGTAAACAGGACAACCCCATGGACAATTTCAACCGACGCAATTTCCTGAAGACCGCAGCTCTCGCTGGAACGGCGCTTGCAGCGCCCGCCTTCGTCCGCACCGCCGCCGCTCGCACGACGACGATCACGATCGCCTCGCTGCTCGGCGACGACAAGCCGGAAACGAAGATCTGGGTGAAGATCGGCGAACTCGTCGAAGCGAAACTCCCCGGCCAGTTCAAGTTCAATATCGTCAGGAACGGCGCGCTCGGCGGCGAGAAGGAAGTGGCCGAAGGCGTGCGCCTCGGCTCCATCCAGGCCAGCCTCTCGACGGTCTCGTCGCTCTCCGGCTGGTCGCCGGAACTGCAGATCCTCGATCTGCCCTTCCTCTTCCGCGATGCCGACCATGTTCGCAGGACCGTCGCCGGCGATGTCGGCGTCGATCTCAAGCAGAAACTGCAGGCGCAGAATTTCGTGGTCGGCGATTTCATCAATTACGGCGCCCGCCATCTCCTGACCAAGGAGCCGGTGACGCGGCCGGAGCAGCTCAAGGGCAAGCGCATTCGCGTCATCCAGAGCCCGCTGCACACCAAGCTCTGGAGCGCATTCGGCACGACGCCGATCGGCATTCCGATCACCGAGACCTATAATGCGCTCGCAACCGGCGTCGCCGACGCGATGGATCTGACCAAATCGGCCTATGCCGGCTTCAAGCTCTATGAGGTGGTGCCCGATATGACCGAAACCGGCCACATCTGGGCATCCGGCGTCATCTATTATGCCTCGACCTTCTGGGCCGGTCTCAACGACGATCAGAGGGCGGTGTTCCAGCAGGCTTCCAGCGAAGGGGCTGCCTATTTCAACCAGCTGATCGTCGACGACGAATCCAAATCCGTCGAGATCGCACTTGCCAACGGCGGAAAGCTCTTGAAGCCGGAAGCCTTCGACGAATGGCAGAAAGGCGCCCAGGGCGTATGGGCCGACTTCGCTCCAATCGTCGGCGGCATCGACAGGATCAAATCGGTCCAGGCCGCCTGAGCGAGGGGCGGTTCTCCTGCAGCTTGAATAGGACGATGGAAAAACCCGCGGACTTGCCGGAAAAATAATGCCGAAGCAGGCCGGAAATCGAAAGAGCATGCCTTCGGTGATCGTGGTATATGACTTACTGAAAATCCTGGGATGGGAAGTTTTTTACCTTCAGCCGGCGCGATCCTGATGACCGCAATCTTGCGACCGCTTCCGGCGGACGGATCCCATGGCCTCGATTTGGGATGAATAACATTTAACACAAGGCTTTGGAGGGCCGACCATGAGCTTACGTATCAACGACATTGCCCCCGATTTTACCGCCGACACCACCCAGGGACCGATCAGCTTCCATGAGTGGATCGGCAACGGCTGGGCCGTCCTGTTCTCGCATCCGAAGAATTTCACGCCTGTGTGCACGACCGAGCTCGGTGCCATGGCCGGCCTGGCCGGGGAG
>NZ_VSZV01000106.1:0-162 GCF_008919455.1 Rhizobium sp. PEPV16 | reverse complement strand
GCCGCACGCCTGCCGACAATGCGACGGTGCGTTCGGTCTTCATCATTGGTCCCGATAAGAAGATCAAGCTGATCTTGACCTATCCGATGACGACGGGCCGCAATTTCAATGAGATCCTGCGCGCCATCGATTCCATCCAGCTGACGGCCAAGCACCAGGTGG
>NZ_VSZV01000103.1:0-4428 GCF_008919455.1 Rhizobium sp. PEPV16 | reverse complement strand
CGTGATAGGCCGTTCCGCTTGCCGTCGTCTTTCGGGGCAACGCACCGGCGGCGTTTGTTGCTGCAGCGGTGCGTGTCGTCGATCCGTCTGTCAGCATCTCAGCGCCGCTCCTTCAAACGCCCGCAGGATTGGCAACGTCCTGCCCCAGGTCTTTCAGATCCTGGTAGCGGTCGCCGATGCGGTGATGCGGGCGCCCGCCTATCGAAGCACCAAGAGCCACGACGATCTCGTCGGCAGCAGGCGCGTCGGGGATCGACGTCTGGATGGTCAGGTAGTGCGAACGGCGGCCTTCATCGTTTTTGTCCATCAGCGGGATCATGATCGGTGCATTGGCCGGACTGCGTGTGTTGCAGAAGGCGAGATAGGACTTGGCGCCGACGGCCTGGCGATAAAAGTTGCCGAAACGCAGCGTGTGGATGAGCGCGGACCCGTGTTCGATCTCGCCGTCCAGGCCGACGACAGCGGATTTTCCATAGCCTTCGACAGCCTCGCCGGACCCGACCGCATCGATGATCATCTTGGTCAGCAACTCGCCGAGCACCGGAGCGCCTGCGTGAATTTCGGGCTTGAGGTCGTCGACGAAGCCACGACCGGCCCAGGGATTCTTCACGACAGCAAAGGCGGTAAACAGCTTCAGCGGAACCGCCGCGGCCTTGCCGCCTTCGATCAGCGTCGTTTCGATCTGCAGTCCCGTCTTGCGAATTTGAATGGCCATCGAGCACCTCATTTCTCAATTTCGTATTATGGTATACCATAATGTATGAGTGTCAAGTTGGTTCCCGCGAGGACGCAGTTCAGGCCGAGGCGGAGTTTTTCAATTTGGCGCGCGCGCATCTCGACCCACCGGACAGCGCTTTCTTCCCGTCAGCGCGTTGTCAGCTGACAAACGACATGGCGGCGCCCGCGGATGCCGGCCGAGTCCAGAAGTCACGGTCATCCCAGCTCATGGTGCCGCCTTATATATTATTTAATATGGCATACCATCACATTGGACAAAGTTGAGTGTCAAGCGCGGAGTATGGATTCCGCTGAATTGCGCGGAACATCATCGCCAATGGAGTGATATCGACAGCTGAGATGAGCGCTTTGCCAGGGCCTGCGGCGAAGCGACAGGGCCCCGTTCGTGCCTATTCGGCAGGCTTCTTGGCGGACAGCACGGCTTCGGCAATCGCGCTTGCGGCGGCGACGTGATCCATCGCGGCCCGGTAAGCCCCCTCGCCGTCGCCGCGGCGGATGGCGTCCACGATCTTCGACATCTGCAGCGGCCCTTCGATGCCGCGTCTCTCCGTCTTGATCGTCATCGAGCGCAGGTGGTTTATGCGCACGGTCAGGAGATTGACGACACCCCAAGCAACGTTCCTGTCCACCATGGTGAACAGCGTATGATAAAAGGAAGAGGTGTTCGTCAGCACAGCTGCCATGTCGTTGTCGCGGTAACTGTTGCGGATCCCGGCCAGAGATTCCTCCAGCGCGGCGACGATCTCCGGGCTGCGGCGCTCCGCGCACAGCCGCGCCGCCATCCCTTCCAGCGCGCCGCGGATCTCATAGATCTGCTTGGCTTCCTCGATGTCGAGCTGCGCGACGCTCGGCCCCTTGTTCGGAAGATTGGTGACAAGCCCTTCCGATTCAAGATGTCTCAGAACCTCGCGCACAACTGTTCGGCTGACGCCGAGCTGGGCGCAGAGGTCACGCTCGACAAGGCGATCTCCGGGACGGAAATATCCGTTGACGATGGCCTCGCGGACCTTGTCGAGCGCTAATTCCCGCAAGGTCTTTGCAGGACGCTCGACTCTAATTGCGTCCTTCAGAGCACCGCTCATTCTGTACCTCAGTGTTGGACTTTGCACGCTCAACTTCCGCTGCGGCAGCCGAATGCAAGAATCGTATTATGGCGTACCAGATACTGTAGCTGTCGGCGGCCAGCAATTCAACAAGCGCTGTGCCGAGCTATAGCGCCGCCCGTCTTTTCAGACGGGAGCTAGCCTCTTGAAACGATTTTCTCGACCACGGCCTTGGCCTGCACGCGAATATCCGGAACGGCCGTGATCTCCCAGAATTGTCCCGCCGTCAGGGCGCCGACCGCGAATAGTCGGGCAGGCGAGATCCGGGACGGGGCTATCACCTCGGAAGCGGCATCCACCTGGATCCCGAGGCCAAGAGGATCGGGGGCGATCAACTCAAAGCGGCTCATTTCCTTCAAAAGCGGTGAATGACTGATCCCGGCCCGCTCCATTCCCGTGCAGTTGACGAGCCAGTCCGCCCCGATCTCGGCGATCTCGCGCGCCGCTCTGACCCTGTAGCTGGCAACGAGCCGGCCTTCCTCGGCCCCGAGCGATTTCAGGAAGCCCGCGTGGAAACGAACGGTTCCGTCTAAGACCAGTTTCTCAAACCTTTCGAACACGTCAGGCGCGACCCGGTGACGATGGATGTTCCACCAGGGAAGCGCATGTCTGAGGAAGCGTGCCCGTTCCTCGCTCGAAAGCCGTTGCCAGAGAGCCTGCGTTGCAGGCCTCAGACCGTCCATCACGGCTCGCCAGTCGGCAACCGTCCTGCTCTTTCCCCGCAAGGTCTTCAATATGCCGCTGATCGTCTCCGGAAGCCTCTCGACGTCGATCGGCAGAGGCGCCGGCGGCTTCCACGCGTGTCCGAGCGGTGCGAGACCGCGCCGCGAAAGCACATCGATCTTGCCGCTGTGGCCATGGGCGCGAAGCGCGAGAACCTGATCGATCATCGTCAGGCCGGATCCGAGGATACACACCGCATCGGATGGTGCAACGCGCCTCAGCCACGAAAGCCGCCACGGGTTCTCGATAATCCGAGATCGCAGCGATGCCGGGATCCCGTCCGGAGCGACCGGAAGGGTCGCGTTCCCGACGCCGAGGCAGAGCACCACGTTCCTTCCGGCAATCTCGTCGCCGTTGCCGAGATGGAAGGCCAGCGTGCTGCTGTAACGTTCCACGCATCCCGCCGCCTTGGCCTTGATGAAATCGACCCGGCAACGGCCGTCCCGCTTTCGAAGCAGCCGTGCAAGCGTATCGCGGACATAAAGACCGTAGTCGCTGCGCGAGGCGAAATCGCCGGCCTGCAACCGGCGGCCATGGCTTTTCAGCCAATCGACAAAGTCGTCGGGTTGATGCGGCAACAGGCTCATGCGGCCGGCGGGAACATTGAGGCGATGGAGATAGAGCTCCGTCCGGTACGCCGTCCCGCGGCCGAAGCCAGGATCGTCGCCGACGACGGCGACCGTCGCCGAAGCGGGAAGCTGCTCGATGAGATTGCAGGTAACCGCTATCGCTGAAAAACCGGAACCGACCACGATAACATCATATGTCAAATGCATTCTCCCTGAAGCTCAGAACGTCATCGAGACATTTCATCATTCAAGCCCCGTGTCGTTCACCGATCCCTGCTGATCGCACGAGCGGCAGAATCACGAAAACAATTATCTCTATAGTCTATAAATATAGTTTGTTATTTCTCCCGCTAGCCCCTTCCCAACCATTACGCTTTTGAGGGTGAGATCAAGGGCCATGCGGCCCTGAACAAAGGGGCTCAAGATGAATTTCAGGAATTTGGTTGCCGCAATCGCCGTCGGCGTCGGCACTCTTGCAACGGCCGTCGTCGCTGAAGCGGCGGACAAGAAGGTCGTCGTCGCCTATCAAACCGACGCCTTGCCGTCTTCCGTGGCGATCGCCAATGGCGAATTCGCCAAGGAGACGGGATACGAGATCGACTTCCGCAGGTTCAATTCGGGCGCCGAAATCTTTGCGGCGATTGCCTCCGGCGACGTCCAGGTCGGCTATGTCGGCTCCAGCCCGTTTGCGGCTGCGGTATCACGCGGGCTCGAGGTCAAGGCCTTTTACCTCGCCTCCATCTCGGGCATCGACGAGGCTCTCGTCGTCCGCAACGGTTCCGGCATCGAAAGCCTGAATGATCTGAAGGGCAAGAAGCTTGCGGCCGCGCCGGTATCCACGGACCACTATCAACTCCTGGCGCTGATCAAATCGCTGGGCCTGACCGAAAAGGACGTTCAGGTCTTCGCCATCCCTCAGCCCGAGATCGTCGCAAGCTATAACCGCGGCGACATCGACGGCGGCTTCGTCTGGGATCCGGCACTCACCGAACTGAAAAAGAACGGGAAGGTTCTGGTGACCTCCAAAGAGGTGGCAGACAAGGGTGCGCCGACCTTCTCGGCATGGGTCGCGACCTCGACGTTTGCCGCCGACAACCCGCAATTTCTGAAGGGTTTCGCTTCGGTCATCACCAAATACTACGCGTCATTCGCATCGGACAAATCCGCCTGGGGTCCCGACAGCGACAACGCCAAGTCACTCGCCAAGCTTCTCGGTGGAACACCTGACCAGCAGGCATCGGCCCTGAAGAACCTCACGCTGCTGACGCCTGAGGTTCAGGCCTCGGATGCCTGGC
>NZ_VSZV01000262.1:0-19639 GCF_008919455.1 Rhizobium sp. PEPV16 | reverse complement strand
AGGCTCCGGCCTTGGCCTGCGCACCTCAGGATGAGGGGCGTTGGAATATGCCGCCCGCCGCGACCTGCCGCATAACAGCTCGCCAACCATACCTTTTCACAAATAAGGCATAACCGAAGCATGGCGTAACCCCGGGCGCCGCATCAAAGGAGGCGCTCCGCGGGGTTCGGTCCTAACCGGGCACATCTTCTATTAGCAGGCGGTGGCAGAATCCGGCTTGTTTGTCGTCGTGCCGGAGGGTGCCGAATTGCCGGGTTGGCCTGCCTGCTGGCGTTGGCAATCATCGGGGTCGCCGCCGGAATTGTTGGCGCCGTTTATCCCTCCTGCGCCGCCGCCATCTGTCGAATTCGCGCCCGAACCGCCCGAGCCCGAATTGCCGGAACCAGAATCCGAACCGCTGCCGGAGCTCGAGGAGCCGCTGCTGCTGCCGGAACCGGATCCGGAACCGCCGCTGCCGCCGGCTTGTGCGATGGCGGCCGTTGTCAGGCCAAGTGAAAGCGCTGTTACTGCGAGCAGTCTCAGAAGCATTGGAATCTCCTTTTTGCTTCACCAGGGATGATGAGCGAACCGGGATTCCTTCGATTTGCTCCGATGAAAATGTTGCTCGCTCACGCCGCTTACAGGCGCGGCGCTGCAGCTTGAAGAGCACTCAGGCTCCTGCCCTTTTTTCATCTTCCTGCCGCACATGCGCCCGCAGTGCAGCAAGCGTCAGGGCCAGCGCCGCATGATTGCTCTCGGCTTCACCGAGGATGCTTTCGTCCTCCTTGATCTCGCGCAACTGCGCACCGTAAAGCGACTCGTCCGCTGTCTGGCGACCGCGGGCGAGGTGCCAAACCGCATCCGGCCGGACCTCCCGGCACAGATCGATGGCGTGATTGACGTCGTGTGTGAAGGGCCGCGCCATCAGGAAGCCGTACTCTGACTTGATACTGCTCGGCATGTAGTCGTGAGGACCGTCGAAATCGTTGGGCTCGGCTGGCCGGAGTTGCTTCAACAGAAACGCACAGGTGATGAAGGCGTCGATCCGGCTGTCGGGCATGTCAGTCTTTTCCAGGGTTTCGATAATATCCTCGATCGTCATGCAGTCGTCCTCTTCATCCATTCTCTAGGCATGCCGCTTGTTCTCCTCCCAAGAGCGGCGGTGACGTCCTCCTCGATCGCCATCTAGTGCATGAGAATGCCAAAGGTAGTCCTGGGGCCGCGGTTAATCTGGCATGAGTCGGATTTGATGGATGTCGCGCCATCCTCAACGAAGGCGCATCTCTGCCGTCTCGGCAACAGGCTCACCTGCTGCCAGACCATGGTGTCTCGGTGCTCGCAAGCTATCGGCGGCTTACTTCTGGCAGCCTTTCTTCCGCATCTTCCTTTCGATCTTGGCTCTCTTGTCGGTGCCATCCCCAGCATGCTTTCCGCCGGTCAGGGCATTATCCTTCATCGCCTGCAGCTGCGCACAGCTTCGGTGCTTGCCCTTGGCGATGACGTCGGTGGATGTGAAGGCAAACAGCAGCACTACGGCTGCCGCCGGTCGGACGAAAGCTGAAAGCCTCATGGTCCCTCTCCCATTGTAAATGGATAGTACGCCGAGGCCCTTAAAGCCGCAATGAGCGCGGTTCACGCCGATCGTGGCGGACGCCGAGATTGAGGTTTTCCGACCCGTCGGCCGGCTCATGAAACCCTCCAGAACGCTCGAACGTCAACCATAACGGCGAGGTCGGACCAAGGTCCGAGGGATATCCGACTGAGTACCTAAGGCAGGAACAGTGGGTCGAAACCGAAGTTTGTCAGGCAGCTATCATCCATTCCGGATGCGACGGCATGTAGAAACAAACGGAGGAATACACCATGATGAAGGCAACACATCTGGCCTTGGCGGCCGCCCTTTTGGCCGGCACGGCTGTTTCCGGCTTCGCTCAATCGTCTAGCACCGTCGGCACAGGCGGTTCGTCGGCCGGCGGCGGAACTGCGAGCAGCACGATCGGTACTGGTGGCAGCTCTGCCGGGGGCACCTGCCCTGCAGGTGCAACCAACTGTAATTCCGGCTCATCCTCGACGGTCGGCACCGGCGGCTCATCGGCCGGTGGCGGCACTTCGAGCAGCACGGTCGGCACCGGCGGCTCTGCTGCGGGCTCCGGCTCGGGGTCTGCTTCGACGCTTGGCACCGGCGGTTCGTCGGCCGGCGGCGGCACCTCCAGCAGCACGGTCGGCACCGGCGGCTCCGCCGCAGGGTCGGGCGACGCGAACTCGGCCTCCAGCGGCGGGACTGGCGCTTCGTCTGCTGACGGAGACAAGACCGGCAGCACTGTCGGCACCGGCGGCAGCGCCGCAGGAAGCTCTGACAACAAGGGCAAGGAGGGCTGTGCGCCCGGACAGGTCAAGAAGGACGCCGCCGGCACAGAAGGCTGCTGACGACGTCGGCCGGCGCCTTGATGGCGTCGGCCAATCCTTGGAGATAAACCAATGGCAAACTTTTCCACAATCGCACTGGGCGCTTCACTCGCTCTGATCGCCGGGCAGGCAATGTCCGAGGAGATCAAGCTCGACGACGGAACGACATGCACCGTTGTCCAGTCTCAATCGTCGCAGGGAGACATGTCCACCACGGTGACGGCCGGTAACGGGCAGGTTTCGTCATCGACCACGACCGGCGGCGGTTCGACCGGCTCCTCGTCGTCATCCTCCTCCGCCGGCTCCTCGGCCGGATCGGGAAGCGTCGACAGTTTTTCGACGGCAAGCATCACCCGGCCTGACGGGACCGTGATCACGAAACGGTCAGATGGAACCTGCTCCATCACCAAACCGAAGAAATAGGAGTTGGCAATGAAACCCATCAATCTCATCGCGGCCGCCTCGATCGCGCTGCTCGCCTCGAGCTCTGCCGTTCTTGCAGAGGAGTGCAATGCGGCCGGAACGGTCGGAACTGGCGGAAGCGCTTCGGCAGGAGGCACATCCGCAAGCTCGGTCGGAACGGCGGGCACCTGCCGGACCGATGACGGCACGACCTCTTCGATCGGATCGGGGGGAAGTGCAGCCACCACCGATGGAAAGGCGCAAAGCAAGACCCACGTCAACGACAGTGGCGACAAGCTGAAAGCGCAGACGAAAGCCCAGGCAGTCGACAAGGGAACGTTCAGCAAGTCTCGCACAAAGACCAGCACCGACGGCAGCACGCTGGATAGCACGACCCGCACGATGTCTCATGTCCCGGGCGAGAAGCCGGTCAAGAACACCACAAATCAGAAGATCATCCTGCCGGAGCAATAGTTGGATGGGGCTCGCCCTTGGCACAAGGGAGAGCCCACCCTTATCGCACTTTCCGGCGCTCGGGGTGCCCGTGCGCCGGTCATCCGATCGGCGCACACAGCAGCTCAACCTTTCAACGAAATCGAAATATCTGCTGCAACCTGTTGTTTTCGCGCCACTAAGCGGCATGGCGCTAAGAAAATAATTAAGCATATTCGACTACTCTCACCTTCTGAATTAACGAGAGAGTCCTGTCATGGCATCGATCCAGCATAAGATCATCATTGCGAGCATTGCGATTTTCGCCCTGGCGGGTGGCGCCACGGGTGTCGGCATCTGGTCCGCGTCGATCCTCTCCAAAAACAACGCCGAGGGCGCCCGGACGGCGCAAATTCTGCGCAACCACATGCAGGCCGACATGATGCATGACGCGCTGCGCTCGGATGCGCTCGCATCATTGCTGGCGTCCAATCCGGCAGCAGGCATCGACGTCGACACGGTGAAGGCCGATCTGGCTGAGCATGAGGCGTCGTTCCGCGAGATGCTTGATGCCAACAAGGCTCTTGCCGCCGACGACAAGACGAAAACGATCCTTGCCAGCGTCGAACCTCCCCTGCTTGCCTATATCGCAAGCGCCACTCAGATCGTCGAACTTGCCGGTAAGGACCCTACGGCAGCTATGAAGGCATTGCCTGACTTCATGGCGCAGTTCTCGACGCTGGAAGCGGCGATGGAACAGGCCGGCGATCAGATCACGGCTGCATCCGAGGAAATTTCCAATCGCAACTCTGATATAAATGCGTCGGTCGATATTGTCCTGGAAGCCCTTTTGGCTTCGGCCGCGCTCTTCGCCTTCGGTCTCTATTTCATCACCCGCAAGACCGTCACCAAGCCGATCCTTTCGCTTTCCAACGATATGCAAAGGCTTGCCGGCGGCGACACGGCGATTGCCTGCACCGGGATCGGCCGCACCGACGAAATCGGGACGATGGCGTCGGCCGTCGAAGTTTTCCGCCAGGCGGCGATTGCCAACAAGCAACTCGAAAAAGATGCCGAGGCCGCCCGATTGCAGGGTGAAACCGAGCGGGTCACGGCGCGAAAGCAGGCCGACGAAGATGCAGCCGAACGGCTGCGGGCAGCGACATCCGGCCTCGCCGCGGGCCTGAAGAGGCTTGCATCCGGCGATCTCGCCTTCCAGATCGACGAGCCCTTCGCCCCGGACTTCGAGAACCTGCGGCATGATTTCAACATGTCGATCCGGCAGCTCGATCAGACGCTCAGCGCGATCGCGGCGGCCATTGCCGCGATCGACGAAGGCACAAGGGAGATCGCATCCGGGGCCGGCGATCTGTCGAAACGGACCGAACAGCAGGCGGCCTCGCTCGAAGAAACCGCGGCAGCGCTCGATCAGATCACCGCCAATGTCTCGAACTCGAGCAAGCGGACCGACGAGGCGCGCACTGAAGCGACCGATGCAAACCGCAATGCCGCCAAGTCTTCCGAGGTCGTTTCGCATGCCGAAGAAGCCATGCGCCGCATCGAGGCCTCGTCGCAGCAGATCTCCAGCATTATCGGCGTGATCGACGAGATCGCCTTCCAGACCAATCTGCTGGCGCTGAACGCCGGCGTCGAAGCCGCACGCGCCGGAGACGCGGGCAAGGGCTTTGCGGTGGTCGCCCAGGAAGTCCGCGAGCTCGCCCAGAGATCGGCTCAGGCGGCAAAGGAAATCAAAGGTCACATCCAGAAATCCTCGGTGGAAGTGGAGAGCGGCGTCAAACTGGTTCTCGACACCAGTCAGGTTCTGAAGGCGATCAGCGAACAGATTGCCCGCATCAACCAGCACATGGATGCAATCGCCGTGTCGGCAAGAGAGCAGTCGACCGGCCTTGCCGAAGTCAACACCGCCGTCAATTCCATGGATCAGGTGACCCAGCAGAACGCGGCAATGGTGGAGCAATCGACAGCGGCATCCGGTCATCTCGCCGAGGAAGCTGCCAAGTTGCGCGAGCTCGTTTCCCGTTTCAGGCTTCGGGCGACAACTTCGACGCCATCTGCAGCTGGACGGCGGAGTGGGCAGCTGGCGGCCTGACGGCTTCTATCTGCTCACCATTGTTCCCAAGTCAACCCGACACGACCGACCCGGCAAGCCACGCCGGAGCCGGTCGCTTGCCGCATCGCAGCCATGCTTGAGATCAGGTTGAGCTTTGGCCGGGCATCGTGTAAAGCCGCAGCATTCCCGGACAAGACCCAGACTTCCAGCCCAGACTTTCAGCAAGGCGTGAACATATGGACGGCTTCGACCTCATCATCTTCGACTGCGACGGCGTTCTCGTCGATTCGGAAATCATCGCGGCAGAAGTCGAATCCGCGCTTCTGACAGAGGCCGGATATCCGATCGACGCCGAGGAAATGGGCGAGCGCTTCGCCGGCATGACGTGGCGCAACATCCTGCTGCAGATCGAGCGCGAGGCAAGCATCCCGTTTTCGGCCTCCCTGCTCGACAAGTCGGAGCATCTGCTCGACCTCAGATTGGCGCAGGACGTCCAGGCCATCCCCGGCGTCGAATTCGCCGTCTCCAGGCTGCCGATCAAGCGCTGCATCTGCTCGAATTCGAGCACCAAGCGGCTCGACATGATGCTGAGCAAGGTGGGGCTGAAGCCGCTGTTTGCGCCGAACATCTTTTCCGCCAAGGATCTTGGCCCCGACCGCGTCAAGCCGAAGCCCGACATCTTCCTGCACGGCGCAAGCCAGATGGGCGTTTCACCTGACAAGGTCGTCGTGGTCGAGGATTCCGTCCACGGCGTGCACGCGGCACGCGCCGCCGGCATGCGCGTCATCGGTTTTACCGGCGCCTCGCACAGCTATCCCGCCCATGCCGATAAATTGACGGATGCCGGCGCCGAAACAGCAATCTCCCGCATGAACGACCTGCCAGGCGTCGTCGCCGCACTGGCGGCCTGGGACAACGTTCTCTGAGACGCTTCAGGTTCTGAGGCCGCGATCGTGGGCTAGGTGGAGAGCGTTTCTTAAACCAGAAAGTGTCACTCAAGGTCAGTCAGATCATATCGATTGAAGGCAACCAGATCTCACGGTGCGCAAATCAATAGCGGAGAGGCTTATGGATATTGCTGACATCCGCAACCGCGCGCAGGGAGTAAAGCCGGGAGGAGTAACTACCGGTGAGATCGAATACGCGAGAGAAATCCTTTCTGCTGCGAAGGGAAATATCCGCGCCGCACTATATGTCGTCGGGCTATGCGGTGAGCCGGCTGATGCGCGATTAGTCGAACCATATCTCTTTGGCGAGGAACGTGATGTCTTCGGAGAATTGGCGCTTAAAGTATTATGCCGATATCTGGGCCTTATCGATGCCTACAAAGATCTGTATCGCGCCCTGATCATGTCCGACGAGGATATTGGATGGCAAAATAGCCGAATGACGGCGATACAACTTGCAGATGTGTTTCTCGAAAAATTCCCGGATAATGCGATCGGCTGCAAACTGCTGGAAATCATGATGACCGAGAACGATCAGGACCGTTTACCTGCTCGATTTAGCCTGATCAATATTTTAGGCCTGAGGCAAATCCTGACAGACCCATACGCTGTTGAATTTGACGATTTCTCTAAAGATTCGCAGATTATTATCGCTGCCGCACAAGCGCGATTTCAGTGTTCGGCCGAAGCGCCAATCATTCATTAAGCGGCCGCGCGCGTTGCCTTCGGCATCATCCCAACAACAAGTTTGACCGCCTTCCGCCGCCTCAATCAACTGACGCCAAATGAGCTTCGGGCCAGTATCCGCGTCAGCTGCTCTTCTTCGTCTTTGCCGGCTGGGTGTCGAAGCCGATATTGACGCGCACCAGGGCGCCGGAGCCGACCGGCATCGTGATGCCGTCCTTGCGGAAGATGACCTGGGTGCCCGGCGCACCCGGCGGGATCTCGGTCGGGAATTTGGTGACTTCGGAATAGAGCACGGTCTCGCCGTCGACGACGGAGATGCGGATCGGCAGCGTCACCGGACCGGGCGTGCCGGCCGGGCCGGTGATCAGGCGCAGCTGGGCGACGATGGTCATCGTCAGGTTCGTGTCGTTCAGCGTGCACTGGCGGGTGTAATCGCCGAAGGAGGCCTGGAAGACGATCTGCTGCGGATCGTCCTTCTTGCCCTTTGCATAGGTGCGGAAGATCGCATCCTGGTCACGCATGAAGATCTGCGGGCAGGCGCCCTGGACGACCGGGGCAACCGTGCCCTGCGCCGTCGTGGCGGTGCCGATCGAAGGATTGTTCGAGGACGGGTTGGCCGGCGCCAGCGGCATGATCTGGGCGGTGCCGTTCGGCTGGGTCGCCGGCGTTGCCGGCTTGCTGTCGCCGCCTATGCCGAGCGAGTTGCAACCGGTAAGCAGGGCAAGAAAAGATGCGGAGACGATGAGACGCGAGACCTTGCCGAGCACCATATTCCATCCCTTGTATAAGCGTTTCTTGGAGGCCCTATGTCTTTTCAGCAGGGCCTTTCATGACGGTTTGCGATGGTCTATATCAGCGGCGCAAACAAAAATCGATTGGGTAAGCGCCGTTTTGATGCACTTTTCGACGCCGGATGCGGGCAACTTCAAAAGCATACGAGCAAAGCCCTGCCCGCAGGGCGGCCCCTTTTTGATTTCCGGCCCGATTTCCAGCCAAGACTTCCGGCAGAGCGGGCAATCGCCGCGCCCGGCCGGATTTCCTCCAGCGATAGATCAAGGATGACGAACGTGGATTATATCTCGACCCGCGGCGAGGCCCCTTCCCTCGGCTTTTGCGACGCCCTTTTGACCGGGTTGGCGCGCGACGGCGGGCTCTATGTTCCGCGCAAATGGCCGAGCTTTTCCAAGAAGGAGATCCGCGCGCTCCGCGGCAAGACCTATCAGGAAATCGCCTTCACCATCCTGTCGCCCTTCACCAATGGCGAGATCCCCGACGACACGTTCCGGGCGATGATCGACGAGGCCTACGGCACCTTCCGTCATCCGGCGATCGCGCCGCTCGTCCAGACCGGGCCGAACAGCTTCGTCATGGAGCTCTTCCACGGCACGACGCTCGCCTTCAAGGATGTGGCGATGCAATTGCTCGCCCGGCTGATGGACTATGCGCTCGAGAAACGCGGCGAGCGGGCGACGATCGTCGGCGCCACTTCGGGCGACACCGGCGGGGCTGCGATCGACGCTTTTGCCGGCCGCGAGCGCACCGATATCTTCATCCTTTTTCCGCATGGCAAGGTCTCGCCGGTGCAGCAGCGGCAGATGACGACCTCGTCGTCACCGAACGTGCATGCGCTTGCCGTCGAGGGCAATTTCGACGATTGCCAGAACCTCGTGAAAGCGATGTTCAACGACGTGGCCTTCCGCGACAAGGTCGGCCTATCCGGCGTCAACTCGATCAACTGGGCGCGCATCATGGCCCAGATCGTCTATTATTTCACGGCGGCGGTGGCGCTCGGCGGTCCGGACCGGAAGATCTCGTTCACGGTGCCCACCGGCAATTTCGGCGATATATTCGCCGGCTACTGCGCCAAGCGCATGGGTCTGCCGATCGACCGGCTGGTGATCGCCACCAACGAAAACGACATCCTGGCGCGGGCGCTGAAAACCGGCCGCTACGACATGAAGGCGGTCAAGGCGACGAGCTCGCCGTCGATGGACATCCAGATCTCGTCGAATTTCGAGCGGCTGCTATTCGAAGCCTATGACCGCGACGCCTCGAAGGTGCGCGCGGCGATGGAAAGCCTCAAGCAATCCAACGGCTTCGAGATCGGCGCGCAAGCGCTGAAGGCGATCCGCCGCGACTTCCGCTCCGGGCGCGCCAGCGAGAAACAAGTCGCCGAGACGATCCGCAAGACCCATGCGGAAACCGGCTATCTGCTGGATCCGCATTCGGCGATCGGCGTCTTCGTCGCTGCCAAGAAAGAAAAGCCGAATACGCCGATGGTGACGCTTTCGACCGCGCATCCGGCGAAATTCCCCGCCGCCGTAAAATCCGCCTGCGGTATTGACCCGGCGCTTCCGACGTGGCTTGCTGATCTGATGCAAAGGGAGGAGCGTTTCCAGATCATCAAACCGGAGCTGAAAGCCGTTGAAAACTTTATCGGCAAGCACGCCCGCGGCGAGACGACAGCAGGCGCAGAAAGATAGCCAATGACAGTTGAGTGCACCCGGCTGAAATCCGGGCTGACAGTAGTCACAGAGACCATGCCGCATCTTGAAAGCGTTGCGCTCGGAGTCTGGATCAAATCGGGATCGCGTAACGAGACGGACAACGAGCACGGCATCGCTCACCTGCTCGAACACATGGCCTTCAAGGGCACGGCGCGCCGCACGGCCCGCCAGATTGCCGAAGAAATCGAGGATGTCGGCGGTGAAGTCAATGCCGCCACCTCGACCGAGACGACCTCCTATTACGCCCGCGTGCTCAAGGACTACGTGCCGCTCGCCGTCGATATCCTCGCCGACATCCTGACGGAATCGGCCTTCGAGGAAGAGGAGCTGGAGCGCGAAAAGCAGGTGATCCTGCAGGAGATCAACGCCGCCAACGACACGCCCGACGATGTGGTGTTCGACCGGTTCTCCGAGGTCGCCTATCGCGACCAGACGCTCGGCCGGGCGATCCTCGGCACGCCGGAGACCGTCGTCTCCTTCACGCCGCAGCAGATCCGCGGTTATCTCGGCCGCAACTACACGACCGACCGCATGTTCGTGGTCGCAACCGGCGCCGTCGAGCATGAAGCGTTCCTGCGTTTGGTCGAGGACCGGTTCGCCAGCCTGCCGACGGCCCCTTCCGCCCCGCCCGTCATGGACGCGGCGCGTTACATCGGCGGCAGCGTGCGTGAACCGCGCGACCTGATGGATGCGCAGATCCTGCTCGGCTTCGAGGGCAAGCCCTACCACGCCCGCGATTTCTACTGCTCGCAGATCCTCGCCAATATCCTCGGCGGCGGCATGTCGTCCAGGCTATTCCAGGAGGTGCGTGAATTCCGCGGCCTCTGTTATTCCGTCTATGCCTTCCACTGGGGCTTTTCCGACACCGGCATCTTCGGCATTCATGCCGCAACCGGCGGCGAAAACCTGCCGGAACTGGTGCCCGTCATCATCGACGAGCTGCACAAGTCAGCCGATGCGATCCACCAGAACGAGATCGAGCGCGCCCGCGCCCAGATCCGCGCCCAGCTGTTGATGGGTGCGGAAAGTCCGGCTGCCCGCGCCGGCCAGATCGCCAGGCAGATGATGCTTTACGGCCGGCCGATCTCCAATCCGGAGATGATGGAGCGGCTGGAAGGCATCACCATCGAGCGGCTGACCGACCTTGCCGGACGCCTGTTCTATGACACGGTGCCGACGCTTTCGGCGATCGGACCACTGGAACAGCTCGCGCCGATGGAAGACATCACTGCCTCGCTTTCGGTCCCGGCGTCGAAGACGCTGCAGGCAAGCCGCTGAGCGACGTCCGTCCTGCCGGGAGTGATCGATGCCAAAATCGGTTTTTCGGTTCCTGCAGCGGCAGCCGGAAGCGGTGCAGCTGGAGAACGACAGATATCTCCTGCGCCTGCCGCGCTACCAGGATTTCAACCAGTGGCACCGGCTGCGCGCCGACAGCCGCAAGTTCCTGGAACCCTGGGAGCCGACCTGGCGACGCGACGAGCTGACGGAGGGCGCCTACCGCGCCCGCGTCGTCCGCGGCAAGCAGGAATATGCCTCGGGCCAGGCGGTGCCGCTGTTCATTTTCCTGAAAGACGACATGACGCTCGTCGGCGGCGTCACCATCGGTTACATCAGAAGGGGTGCGGCACAAAGTTGCATGATCGGCTACTGGATGGGCGAACGCCATGCCGGCCAGGGGCATATGTTCGCCGCCCTTCAATTGGTTATTCCTTACATCTTCACCGGGCTTGAGTTGCACCGTATCGAAGCAGCCTGTATTCCAGATAACGCGCGCAGCATCCGTCTGCTTGAAAAAGCCGGGTTTCAACAGGAAGGCTATCTGCGCGGATATTTGAAGATCAACGGTCAGTGGCATGACCATGTGATGTTTTCACGTCTCGCCACCGATACGGATAAAGGCAGGAAAACCGACAGCCGATGACAAGAGACCGCATGCTGCCCAAGTCACCGTCCGGACGAGTGATCGCGGTGATCGCAGCCCTTTTCCTGGCGGCCTTCGCCTTCGTGGCGGGTGTTGCCCAGGCGGCCGAACCGGTAAAAATTTCCCGTGACGATACCGCGCTCGATCTGACGGCAACGACCGAGATCTACGTCAACCAGGGCGAAGCCTTCCAGGTTTCGACGGCGGCTGGCGCCGACGGCATCCGCCGCCGCATCGAGGTCAGGGCAAGCTCGGAGAACCATCAGGGCGACTGGGCGGTGTTTGCGCTCGCCAACGTCTCCGAAGAACAGCTCGAGCGCGTCATCGTCGCGCCGCATTTCCGTCTGGTCAATTCCAAGCTGTTCTGGCCGGATCTCGGCTCGCAGCGCATCAGCGCCATTACGCCAAGCGAAGGCTTCGCGCTCGACCGGCAGCCGAGCGACGAAGCCGACGTCTTCCGCATCACGCTGAACCCAGGCGCCGTCATCACCTTCGTCGCCGAACTGTCGACGCCGGAGCTGCCGCAGATCTATCTCTGGGAACCGAACGCCTACAAGGACACGATCAACGCCTTCACGCTCTATCGCGGTATCGTGCTCGGCATTGCCGGCCTGCTTGCCGTGTTCCTGACCATCCTCTTCGTCGTCAAGGGCACTTCGATGCTGCCGGCGACGGCAGCACTCGCCTGGGCGGTGCTCGGCTATATCTGCGTCGATTTCGGTTTTCTCGGCAAGCTGATCAGCGTCGCCTCGGCCGACCAGCGAATATGGCGCGCCTGCGCCGAGGTGGCGCTGGCGTCGAGTTTCGTCATCTTCCTCTTCACCTATCTCAACCTCAACCGCTGGCATGCGCATCTCGGCTACGCCACGCTTGCCTGGGTGCTCGGCCTTGCCCTGCTCTTCGGCGTGGCGATCTACGACCCGTCGATCGCCGCCGGCATTGCCCGGCTTTCCTTCGCGCTGACGGCCGCGACGGGACTGCTCTTGATCATCTATCTCGGCTTCAACCGCTACGACCGCGCCATTCTGCTGGTGCCGGCCTGGGCGCTGACGCTCGTCTGGCTGTTCGGCGCGTGGCTGACCGTTACCGGCCGGCTCGACAACGACATCATCCAGCCGGCACTCGGCGGCGGCCTGGTGCTTATCGTGCTGTTGATCGGCTTTACCGTCATGCAGCATGCTTTTGCCGGCGGCGCCTATCAGCAGGGGCTGTTTTCCGATCTCGAGCGGCAATCACTGGCGCTGACCGGCTCCGGCGACATGGTCTGGGATTGGGATGTGGCGCGCGACCGCGTCGTTACCATTCCCGACGTCTCCATCAAGCTCGGCCTGTCGCCGGGCGCCATGCATGGCGCGGCGCGCAACTGGCTGCCGCGGCTGCATCCCGACGACCGCGACCGCTTCCGCGCCACGCTCGACGTGCTGCTCGAACATCGGCGCGGGCGGCTGAACCACGAGTTCCGCATCCGCGCCGAGGACGGACATTTCCACTGGCTGCTGATCCGCGCCCGGCCGGTGCTCGGCTCGAACGGCGAGATCATCCGCTGCGTCGGCACGATCGTCGACGTCACCGAGCAGAAGAATTCCGTCGAGCGGCTGCTGCACGATGCGCTGCACGACAATCTGACCGGCCTGCCGAACCGGCAGGTCTTCCTCGACCGGCTGCAGTCGGTGCTGGCACTGGCGCCGGGCGGCGATACGCTGCGCCCGACGGTGATGGTGATCGACATCGATCGCTACAAGCTGGTCAATGATTCGCTGGGGGTCGCTGCCGGCGACAACATCCTCATCGCGCTGACGCGGCGCCTGCGCCGGCTGTTGAAACCGCAGGACACGCTGGCGCGGCTTGCCGGCGACCAGTTCGGCCTGATCCTGGTTTCCGAGCACAATCCAGCCAAGGTCGCCGATTTTGCCGATGCGATCAGCAAGGCGATCATGGTGCCGATCAACTTCGCCAATCGCGAGATCATCCTGACCGCCTCGGTCGGCCTTGCCTCCTGGGTCGACCGGCAGGAGAGCGCCACCGGCCTGCTCAGCGACGCGGAACTTGCGATGTATCGGGCAAAACGGGCCGGCGGCAACCGCGTCGAGCCGTTCCAGCCGGCCTTCCGCGACTTCGGCACCGACCGGCTGCAGCTGGAAACGGATCTGCGCCGCGCCATCGAGCGCAAGGAATTGTCGATGGTCTACCAGCCGATCGCAAGGCTGGAGGATGTCGAGGTCGCCGGTTTCGAGGCGCTGATGCGCTGGGAACATCCCAAACGCGGCAACATCCCGCCATCCGAATTCATCCCGATCGCCGAGGCCTCTGATCTTATCGGCCCGCTCGGCATGTTCGCGCTGGAACAGGCGACCAACGATCTGATGAGCTGGCAGCACCAGACCGGCGAGTTGCCGATCTTCGTCTCGATCAACCTGTCGAGCGTGCAACTGCTCAACAACGAGCTCTATGACGACGTGCGTTCGGTTCTCGCCAAGACGCATTGCCAGCCCTCGCGCCTCAAGCTCGAACTGACGGAATCCATGGTGATGGAAAATCCGGAACAGGCCCGCCTCGTGCTGCAGAAGCTGAAGGAAGCCGGCATCGGCCTGGCGCTCGACGATTTCGGCACCGGATATTCGTCGCTCGCCTATCTCACCCGCTTCCCCTTCGACATGATCAAGCTCGACAAGGCCCTGGTGCGCGACAGCAGCGACAAGAAGGCGACCGTGCTCCGGTCGGTGATATCAATGGCGCGCGAGCTTGACATGAAGGTGGTGGCCGAGGGGATCGAATCCAACGAGGATGCGATCGAGCTTGCCAAGATGGGCTGCAACTACGGCCAGAGCTACCTTTTCGGCCCGCCGATGCCTTCGGAATCGGTGCTGCGGCTGCTTCGCGACCGGTTTCCGCTGACGAAACGGGCCTGATCGGAGCGGCTGGTCTCAGGGTTTTCCGGAAGCAACAAAGGCCGCCTTCGGCCCGAGGCGGACACCTGCTCGTTGTTGAACGATGCGGCTGATTTGCGGCCTTGGTCTGTCGTCAAGCGCGTTACGCTGTACCCGACCTGCTCGGATCGGGTACAGCGTTTCGACTGAACCTTAGACCTGCCGCAAGCCGCCGTCGACGCACAGTTCGGCACCGGCGATGTAGCTCGCGTCATCGCTCAACAAGAACAAGGCGGCCGCAGCCACTTCTGAAGGCCTCGCCATTCGGCCCATCGGGATCGGAGCGACAAGTGCCGCGCGAGTGTCTTCCGGAACCGCAGCCATCATTTCCGTATCGGTTGGACCGGGCGCAACAACGTTGACGCGTACACCTTTGGGCGCGAGTTCTGCCGTCCAGGTTCGGGCATAGGAACGGACGGCCGCTTTGGTGGCGGCATAGGTTCCGTACGAAGAGTAGCCCGCGTTATCGGCGATGGATCCGACGAGGACGACCGCCCCACCTCCTGTCATCACCGGCAGAGCCGCCTGCAGGCCGAAAACCATCCCGCGGACGTTGACGCCGAAGTGGCGGTCGAAGTGGTCTGGCGTTATTTCGGCGATCTGCGCTGGCTCGGAGAGGCCTGCATTCAATACGAGCGCGTCAATACGCCCGCATGCTTTTCGCACTTTTTCGACCGCCTCCACCATATCTTCCGGGACACTGGCATCGGCGGCAATGCCGACCGCGTCATTGCCGATACCCTTGGCCGCCTTCTCGGCATCTTCACTTCTACGACTGGTGATGAAGACCTTCGCCCCTTCGGCAGAAAGCCGCTCTGCAATTGCCAAGCCGATGCCCTTGGCACCGCCGACGACCAGGGCAATCTTGTTACTCATTCGAGCCATCGTAAATCCTTTCAATTGATGGTCTCGCTATGATATACGTCATATATCTGATATCAATTACGCACCTGAAGTAGCTTAGATATGGACGAGTATACTGATCTGGAGGCACTTTCTCATCGCGCGTTTGGCGACATGGCGCAGGTTCGCCCGGTGCTCGACAAGATCGCTGACAAATGGACGATCCTGATACTGACAGTGATCTGTCCCAAGCCCTCGCGCTTCAACGAAATCAAGCGGCGTCTCGATGGGATCACGCACAAGGCTCTGGCCGACGCTTTGAAGAGGCTTGAGCGGAACGGCCTTGTGACGAGAACCGTACTCCCAACGCAGCCGATTGGCGTGGAATATGCAATTACTCCACTAGGCCATTCACTGCGGGAGCCGTTTGAAGCACTGTGTTCATGGGCAGCGGCCAACGGCGACAAGGTAGAGGCGGCCACGCTACGCTATGACAACACCGAAAACCGTGGCTGACGCAAAACCGTCTATTCTGCGACGTTTGCAAAATCCGGGAAAACAAGTGTCGCTTTAGTCGTGAGTTGCTTCCGCAGGATGTTGAGCCGCAGTGCCGATTTCACGTTTCTCGATGAGGACTTGAAGTTGCGTCTGATTGGGATCGGCGAAAATCCCATGGTCGGCCGCTACCGAGATTTGGGGAGAGATCGTCTTACTGGATGATTTTTTACTGCCCCAAGCCGGTTTATGTCCCTGCCCGTTGAAACCATGTCAGTGACGGACAGAGATTAGCTCGTGACGAAACCCGTGCTGCAATGCGGCTCGTCGACCTCAATTCGCACCAGCCAGCCCGAGGCTGCACCCACCAGACTTCGCCTTAGAGGAAGCCCGGATCGGCAATACTTGCAGTCCGGACGCCTGGCATATAAATTGGCTCAATGCTTGATCGTTCATCCCAGTCTTCGACGCATATTCCCACGGACGCACTAAGCGAAGTTCTACAGGACTTTCGCCTGAGCGGCGTCAACTACGGCCGTTGTGAGCTGCGCGATCCGTGGAGCATCGCCTTTCCGCAGCAACAGCTGCTGCGATTTCATTTCGTTAGTGAGGGGCCATGCTGGATCTATACAGAAACCCAGGGATGGCAGGAACTGCAAGATGGCGATCTTGTATTGTTGCCACAAGGGGTCGAACACCGACTGGCCAGTAGGCCGGATGTTGTGGAGGACTCGCTAAAGAGCTGCCAGGTCATCAAGTTGGGGGGGAACGTCTGCGAAGTGGTGCAGGAAGGAACAGGCGCGACAAGCACCCTGTTCTGCGGTTCCATGGCCTTGGGTGCGAATGCGCTCAACCCGTTGATCGCTCTGATGCCGCCGATCATCAAGGGTTGTGATGTTGCTGGCAATGATCCAGTCGTCGGCCCGCTTCTCGCCGCGATGACGGCGGAGGCGTCTCAGCCCCAGATAGGCAGCGCCACGGTTTTGTCACGCATGGCGGACGTACTCGTCGCACGGCTCATTCGCTGCTGGGTCAATTGCAGCGGGGCCTCGACCAGCGGCTGGCTCGCTGCGATCCGCGATCCTCATATCGGCCGTGCGCTGGCGGCCATGCACCGAGATCCCGGCCATGACTGGACGTTGGAGACCCTTGCTGGCGTGGCAGGTCAATCGCGCTCGATCTTCGCGGAACGCTTCAGTGCCATCTTAGGAGAAGGCGCGGCGCGGTATCTCGCCCGTCTGCGCATGCAGCTTGCACGAGAGTTGCTTGGTCAAAACATGTCGGTTGCCGAGGTCGCTTCTCAACTGGGCTATGAGTCTGAAGCCTCTTTCGCTCGCGCCTTCAAGCGCATCACGAGCGTATCGCCTGGGGTCATGCGTCGCACCATTTCCGGACGAACGGACATGGAATTCGGACTTTAGGATACATATCATCCTGAAAGACTCCGCTATGAAGACCTCCAAATCTTGGAGGTATTTTCAATGACGGACACAACATCACAGCTAGACAGCACCGCGATCGGCCTCGATACTACCGTTCCGAGTTCATGGAGCCGCACCACCTGGTTTGCCGTTATTTCGATGGCGGCCACAAGCTTCGCGCTTGTGTCAGCTGAATTCCTGCCGGCGGGCCTGTTGACGCCGATGGCGCATGACCTTGGCGTCAGCGAGGGAACAGCTGGTCAGGTTGTCACTGCAACCGCGTCTGTCGGCGCGGTAACGGCCTTGTTGAGCAATGTTTTCATCGGCAAGCTGAACCGGAAGACTGTCCTGGTTGGCTTAAGTGCCTTGGCTGTCGGCTCCAATCTCCTGGCCGCCCTCGCGACGGATTTTTGGCTATTGTTGTTGGGGCGAGCCGGGCTGGGAATCGCGCTAAGTGGCTTCTGGGCACTTTCAGTTGCCGTTGTGGCGAGATTGGTTGGCGCCAATGCGACAGGGCGGGGTATGGCTATAGTCACCCTGGGCGTCTCTCTTGCCACCATAGCTGCACCATCCATGGGTGCTTTGGTTAGCGATTGGCTTGGGTGGCGTGCCGCCATGGCGATGACCGCAGGCCTCGCGGTAGTTGCGATGCTGCTTCAGGTTCTCAGTTTGCCGACGCTACCCGCAACCACGAGCAACAGTCTTTCTGACGTCTTCGGGCTGACAAAACGGCGCACTGTTCAACTGGGAATGCTTGCCATCGTCTTGCTGATGACGGGACATTTTGCCGGCTCAGTCTACGTGCGACCCTTCCTCGAGCAGGTAACCCTCCTTGGCACCGGGCCGATTGCCTTGGCGCTGCTCGGGTTTGGCATTGCCGCTGTGATCGGTAATATCGCCGGCGGACGAATGGCAGACGCCAATATCCGCACGGCACTCGCTGTGACCGGCGCACTGATGGCGTTTGCGGCGCTTGCTCTCGTACTGTGGGGTTCATATAGCGGCATCGCGTTTGCCCTGGTTACACTTTGGGGTTTCGCCTTCGGGATGGCTCCGGTAGTACTGCCAACCAACTTGTCCCGCGGCGCAACGGATGCCTTGGAGGCAGCTGGCAGCCTGATGGTCGTTTCCTTCCAGGTCGCCATCAGCATCGGTGCGGTGTTCGGCGGCTACGTGGTCGATCACTACGGTCCGGCAGCGCCATTGACACTTACAGCCATGTTGGCGTTATCGACTATCGTTCTGGCGTTGCTGCAGCCCCGGGGCTGAATCTTCGAGCTCCGGCCACGGTCCGCAGAAGAGGCGAGGTCCAACCTGCCCGGAGTGCCGGAGCAACGCTAAGCCGAGACGCGACGGTGCTTTCTTGTTCCGGCGAGGAAGCACCGTCCGATCGCCGATGACCGCGACGAAAACAATCCTCTAAAGGCGTTTATGGAAGATCGGCGCTCACGACTAACATGGCCGGTGTGCCCCCTCATCTCCATGGGGCCCAATCGGAAATAGAAGGTTAGCTCGCTGAACGTCGGCTTCGCGCCTTCATGTCGGCCACCGAGGGATCTTTGCCTTCACCCGGAAGCCAACATTGCGGTGGCCACCTAGAGTTCATGGTCGCGCCACAACCGGCCATTCCCGCAAGTTCCATGTGCGTCACGCCCGACTCGCCCGAACGCTCAGCCAATGATCATGGGGCTTTCCGACGCACCGACGTACCTCGCTGACGATCCAGCCCGCGTCTCTGAGTGCGGACCGCAGGGCAGACTCGCGCCAGTATGTCTCGACGTAGCGCCTCGGCGCTGCAGCAGTGCCGTGGGTGGAGGCATCCTCACCATCGCCCTCTCTTACCGAGGCGTGCAATCGGCCACCGGTCCGGGTCGCCTCGGCAAGCCGTCCAAGCACCGTGCCGAAATCCTCGCGCGCGACATGAATCAGGCAGGCACAGGCCCAGATCCCGTCGTACGGCGTGCCGGGACGCTGCGGGTCGGCCAAGTCATCGGTCAGCGGGTCCAACAGGTCGGCTTCGAAGCCACTTTCGCGAAGCAGTTCGACAAAACCCTTTGCAATGTCGGTGCGCCGGACGCTCATTCCCCGCTTCTCAAGCTCAAGTGCATCGCGCCCGCCACCGCTTCCGATCTCCAGCACCCTGCCCGAGCCGCCCAGCTCGGTGACGAACGCATCGATCTCTGTCGCGACCCATTCGGGCATCGCCGCGGCCTCGGCAGCATAGTCCGCCGCGACCCTATCATAGGACCGCACGGTATCCAGGTCGGTGCTCATGCTAGCGCTCCTCCTTCAAGACAAGAGGCCTGATGAGCGAGAGGCCCATCAGCCCGTTGCGCCCCTCACACTTCGGCAGTTGGTGACATCGCGGGCGATGCTTCCGAACTTTAGCAGAAATGCGGTCAGAGACCACCGACCGAGCCAATGCTGCGGGCGGCAATGCGCCCTCATAATGGTCATCGAGCCACCCGTCGTTGTTGCTGCAAAGCGGACATGACGCAGTGACAACGCGGGTCGCAGTTGCGCCAAAAGCCGCCATTCCGCCCATGCGGGTGACGAGAGCCTTTCCGGGTTAGATTGAAGCATTCTGCCGGAGCAGGTTTT
>NZ_VSZV01000271.1:0-21129 GCF_008919455.1 Rhizobium sp. PEPV16 | reverse complement strand
GCTTCCGGAGAGCGCCGATCCGCAAATGCTTGCCAGGCTCGCCTCCGCCGTCATGCATTCGCTCGCCGTCCGTGCCCGCGCCGGCGACAGCCGCGAGACGCTGGAAGCGATTGCCCGGTCGGGCGTCGAGCTGATCTGCGGAAGCGCCAATAATTCTTAGGTCGAGTCCCGAGTCTCCGTATCCCTCGGCCGTACCATCCAGGCATAGGCCGCACCGGCGAGAAGCAGCACGGAGGTGCCGAGGAACACCGCCCGCATGCCAATATGGCCGCCGACAAAACCGCCAAGGATGGGGCCGGCCACCTGGCCGACATATTGCGAGGAAATGGAAAGCCCGAGAATGCTGCCGGCCGCACTATCAGGTACGCTATGGCGGATGACCGCGGCGATACAGGGCAGCAGCCCGCCGAGTGCTGCGCCCATCAGGAAACGCAGGATGATCAGCTGCCAGGCGCTGGTGACGAAGGCCTGCGGGATCAGCAGCAGCCCGGCGACGGCGAGCGCGCCTGCGATCACCGGCCAATGGCCGATCCTGTCGGCGAGCTTGCCGAGCCATGAGGCTGACAGAATGCTGCCGAGGGCGGCGGCTGACATGACGACGCCCGATACCATCGTCACCTGGGATTCGACGGTCACGAGCTGCGCGACATAGACGGTGATGATCGGCTCGATCGACATATTGGCAAACATCAAGAGCATGCCGGTTGCCAGCATGGCGATGACGGGCCGCTTGTCGGCAATGGATTTCCAACCGCCGCTGGCCTTGGCTGCCTTTTTGCGAGCCGGCGATTTCTCTTCTTTGATCAGGAAGGCCGTGGCGAGGAAGGCGAGGAAGATCATGCCGCCGGCGGCGAGGAACGTGCCGCGGATACCGATGATCGGCGGCAGCGCCCCGCCGATCAGCGGCCCGACGAGATTGCCGGCCATGATGCCGGAGGAGAGCACGCCGAGCGCCCAGGCCGAACGGTCCTTCGGCGTCTGCGTCGCCACCAGCACCATCGAGCCGGAGGCATAACCGCCGGCAAGCCCGACGAACAGGCGCAGCGCCACCAGCTGCCAGATATTGCCGGCCATGCCCATCAGCGAGATCGCCAGCGTCATGCCGAGGCTGGCGCGCACCAGCATCAGCTTGCGACCGTAGATGTCGCCGAGCCGGCCCCACAGCGGAGCGACGAGAGCCGCGGCGAAGAAGGTGGCGCCATAGGCGATGCCCGACCATTGCACGATGTCAGCATGGTCGCTGACGCCGAGTTCCTCGACATAGAGCGGCAGGAAGGGAAGCAGCAGCGTCATCGCCACGATCGTGGTGAAGGAGCCGATCAGCGAGATTGTCAGATTGCGCTTCCAGTAGATCGAGCCCGGCCTGGCGCTGGCGTCCCACTGCGTATCGGTCATTCTCTCGGCCCCGGTATTGATCGCGCGGGCGAAGTTTCGCGCGGCTGATGAAACGATGTACCCTTTACCGCGGCGAGGAGATCGGCGCGGGTGAATCTGTCCTGAGATCGAGTTCGAGGTCGGGTGCAGAGACCGGAGCGGTCGATGCGTTCGTCGTTCCAGGGCGGGCACGTCTGATATAACCGCCCTATGGCCCGTCCTTCAAGGCGGCTTCGGGTATCGATCGCCTGTGGACCGTCCCGGGTGAAAGTGCTAGAACATAACCGATTGCATAATGCAATCAGTTAATCGGAGGATTGCCATGACATCCCGAGAACAGACCGTCCGTCATCTCTACGCCGCCTATCTCGACGACCGCAAGGATATCGTCGGTGCCATGTTGACGGAGGATTTCACCTTCTCCAGCCCGCGTGACGACCACATCGACCGGGCGACTTATTTCGAGCGCTGCTGGCCGAAGGAGCCGGTCTTCCGCGGTTTTGACATCGAATTCCTGGCGATCGACGGGGACGAGGCGGTCGTCCGCTACCGTGCCGAAAAACGCGACGGCGGCAGCTTTCGAAACATCGAGAGCCTTCGCTTCCGCGGCGACAAGATCGCCTCCGTGGATGTCTATTTCGGCCGGAATCTGTGATATTCCGGCCGGCATGGCGATCGCCCTCTCGTTACAGGAGCCGCATTGCCGAAGTGCCGATGATGATCGTCGATACCGCCACCATCAGCGGCTGCACCGGCAGCCGTTTCACGAGGATCGCGCCGAAGGGGGCGGCAATGACGCCGCCGATGATCAGGCCGATCGCCGAATCGAGTTCCGACCAGCCGAGCGTCAGGATGAAGGTCAGGGAAATCGTCAGCGTCACGGCAAATTCGGTGAAATTGGTCGAGCCGATCACCCGCTTCAGGTCGTGGCCGCGGCTGACGAGCGAACTGGTGACGATCGGCCCCCAGCCGCCGCCGCCGATCGCATCGAGCACGCCGCCGAAAAGCCCGACCGGCGGCACCATCCAGTCGCGAACATCCCGCTTCGGCGGCGGCCGAAACGCTTTGTAGAGAATCACCAGCCCGATCGCGATCAGATAGGCCGATACGAAGGGCTCGATCGCCTTGCCGTCAATATTGGAAAGCAGATAGGCCCCGATCGCGCCGCCGATCATACCGGCCGGTGCAAGGCGCGCCACAAGGCGCCAGTCGACGTTGCGGTGATAGGCATGCGAGATGCCCGAGGCGGCGGTGGTGAACATTTCCGCCACATGCGTCATGGCGCTGGCATTGGCCGCCGGCACCCCGAAGGCGAGAAGGCTCGTCGTCGACAGCACGCCGAAGGCCATGCCGAGCGCGCCGTCGACGATCTGCGCGCAGAAACCCACGACGATGAAGAAGAAGATATCCGATGTCATGCAGTCCCCTCAGGCGAACGGTAGCATCAGAATAAGCGACGCGGGGAAAAAATTTCCGGTCTCAGCCGGCAAGTCCGCGCTGCTTCAGCCGGATGATCTTGAAGAAGCCGTTCGGAAAGACCGGCAGGATATCGGCAGCGGCAAAGTCGCCGCGGCGCTCAGCCCAGGTGACGATGCGGTGAATGCGGAAGGCGGAGGACCAGCCGATGTGACGCACCAGCGGCGCCACCGCCGTCTCGATCGCGCCCTGCAGACCGGCGCCGTCGCCAAGTTTGCTGGCAAGGATGATTTCGCCGCCCGGCCTCAGCACCCTGGCGCATTCGTCCAGCGCCCGTTCGGGTTCGGGGATGAGGGTGATGACGAAGGGCAGGCAGACCGCATCGAAAGACCGGTCGGCAAAGGTGAGCGCATGCGCATCCATTACCTCCAGCGCCTGCACATGCTCAAAGTTTTCGCGTTTCGCCTTTTCACGCGCCCGCGCGATCATGTGTTTGGAAATGTCAATGCCGGTCACCCGGCAGTGGCGCGGGTAATGCCCGAGCGTCAGGCCGGTGCCGACGCCGATCTCCAGGATGTCGGTGCCGGCCGCAGCGGCCAGGGCTGCAAGCTTGCGGTGGCCATCGCGCAGGATGCCGCGATAAACCCGGTCATAGACCGGTGCCCAGCGCTGATAGATTTTTTGCTGATCTTCCGCCCTGCTGCGAAGCTCTGACATGCCGGCACCTCCCCAGAAAATTCCAGGAAAAGTGAAAAGCGGTTTTCCAGGAATTGCATAAAACAAAAGATTTCAGCGGTTCTGCGCTTCCATGAAATAGCGCGATCCGCCGTAAAGCCCAGCCTTTCAACTCGTAAGGGTAGGCTCCGGTTCCCCACGAAATGTGACGCAAGGCACAGATTCTCACCTGCGACCACTTTAGGGGCGCCTGGGTGGCAGTCCGCTGCCGCCTATTTTGCCGGCATCAGCCCAAGCTGTTTGGCGTCCAGTTCGCTGCCGATCTCGACGGTCTTCTTTTGCTTGTCGTAGACGCAGATCTGGGCGATCAGCCCCTTGGCGCCCTTCGGCTTGCCGGTCACCAGCGCAAGCCCGTAATGCGAGCTGCCGAAGGGATCGACGGTGGCCCTGGGCTTCTCGATCGTGACCGCTGCCTTTTTGCATTTGGCCTCGACGTCGGCGGCGAGCTGCTTCCAGGCCTCATCGGAGGAGGCATGCGCCGCACCTGCCAGCAAAAGCAGCGCGGCTGTGGCGAGAGGCTGGATTATATTCCTGTTCATATCGGGTCTCCGTTGATCTCCATAATAGGCAAAGTGGTTTTCGGGGCGGGTATTCCCATTGATTTGCCCAGGCGATTTCTGCGCACGACTCCAACCCTGCAACTGAGGCAAATTTTCCTCCGGCCGGTCGTTTTTTGATAATTCGCCGGTTGCCTCTCCCCCTTTCCCCTCCTATGTTCCGCCTCACCTGCCGAGACGCAATCTATTGCCAAGAGGAGATCTGACATGGCTTTCGAATTGCCTGAACTTCCCTATGACTACGAAGCGCTTGCTCCCTTCATGTCGAAGGAAACGCTGGAGTTCCACCACGACAAGCACCACAAGGCCTATGTCGACAACGGCAACAAGCTCGCCGCCGAAGCCGGTCTTTCGGACCTGTCGCTCGAAGACGTCGTCAAGAAGTCCTTCGGTACCAATGCCGGCCTCTTCAACAACGCCGCCCAGCACTACAACCACATCCATTTCTGGAAGTGGATGAAGAAGGGTGGCGGCGGCAACAAACTGCCGGGCAAGCTCGAAGCGGCCTTTACGTCCGATCTCGGCGGCTACGACAAGTTCAAGGCCGATTTCGGCAATGCCGGCGCCACCCAGTTCGGCTCCGGCTGGGCCTGGGTTTCCGTCAAGAACGGCAAGCTCGAAATCTCCAAGACCCCGAACGGCGAAAACCCGCTCGTTCACGGCGCCACCCCGATCCTCGGCGTCGACGTCTGGGAACACTCCTACTACATCGACTATCGCAACGCCCGCCCGAAATATCTCGAGGCCTTCGTCGATAGCCTGATCAACTGGGACTACGTCCTGGAACGTTACGAAGAAGCCACGAAGTAAGCGGCGTCAGGCTCGCCGCCATGGCGGCGATGTCCCTCAGCCTCTCAAATTCAGCACCCGGCGCCGCAAACGCCGGGTGTTTCGTTTTCACACGAGGCCGTCACATGCCTGTCATCGGCCGCTCCTAATCACGCCCCATGTCTTCCTCTGCTCCTCCCCTGTTCCGCTTCGGCATCATCGCCGACCCCCAATATGCGGCGATCGCGCCGCATGTGGCCATGGATCGTTATTACGCCAACAGCCTTGCCAAGGTCACCGAGGCGATCGAGGTGTTCAACGGCGAGGAATTGAGCTTCGTCATGACCCTCGGCGATATCATCGACCGTAGCTTTTCAAGCTTCGACGATATCCTGCCGGTCTACGGCAAGCTGAGGCACGAGGCGCTCTTCCTGCTCGGCAATCACGATTTCTCGGTCTCGTCGGGGCACCTGTCCGAAGTCGCGGCGCGTCTCGGCATGCCGTCGCCCTATTACAGCTTCTTGCGCCACGGCTGGCGCTTTATCGTGCTCGACGGCAACGAGGTCAGCATCTTCGCGCCGCCAGAAGGCCATCATCATCGCGCCCTTGCCGCCGAGATGCTGGCCGAGCTGCAGGCAAAAGGTGCGAGGAATGCCCGTCGCTGGAATGCCGCGCTGAGCGACGAGCAGTTCGCCTGGCTTGGCGATGAAATCGCAAAAGCGGCCGGGGCCGGCGAGAAGGTGATTGTCATGAATCACTATCCGGTGCATCCGCCCAGTGAGCACGGCATGTGGGATAGCGAGCGCATCGTCGCGCTGCTCGCCTCGCAGGCCAATGTCGTCGCCTATCTCAACGGTCACGACCACGTCGGCAATTACGGCATGGCCGGCGCCTGCCACTTCGTCAATTTCAAGGGCGTGGTCGATACCGAGACGCAAAACGCCTTCGCGATCGTCGAGGTCCATGCTTCCAGCATCGAAATCCGGGGCTTCGGCCGCGAGGTGAGCCGCACGCTGTCCATCTAGCTGATTGCCGGCTCAGCCGGCATCGCCTTCATTTCACTGATGTCGCGCTTCGGTGGTGTCCCGAACATGCGGGCATATTCGCGGCTGAACTGAGAGGCGCTCTCGTAACCCACCCGATAGGCCGCGTTTGCGGCGTTGAACCCATCGGTCACCATCAGCCGCCGGGCCTCGAGCAACCGCAATTGCTTCTGATACTGCAGTGGCGTCATCGAGGTCAGCATCTTGAAATGCTGGTAAAAGGAGGAAGGGCTCATCCCGGCTGCCGCCGCAAGCTTTTCCACCCGGACGGCGTCCGTAAAATTACCGCGCAACAGGTAGATGGCCTCGGCCACGCGGCGCGTATGGCTGTCGGGCAATGCAAGCTTGCAGATCTCATCGCCATTTTTTCCGGAAAGCAACCAGAAACTGATCTCTCGCATGATTGCCGGATGAAGGATTGGGATCGCGTTGGGCGTCGCGAGCATCCGGATCAGCCTCAGTATGCAGTCCTGCAGCTCGGGGCCGAATTCTTGTACGAAAACACCCGGCCCGCCGTCGCCCGCCGGCCTCGGCGGTACATCCATCTCCTCCAGCACCTCGCGCAGGATCGTGACGTCGAGTTCCAGGTTGATGGCGATCATCGGCCGTTCGGCACTGGCTTTCGTCACCTGTCCGAAGGCCGGCATCTCGACGCTGATGATCAGCGCTTGCATCGCTTCGTAATCGAAAAGGCGGTCTCCGAACATGAGCTGCTTGGCGCCATCGACAATGATGCAGAGCGCCGGTCGGTAGATCGCCGGTTTCGGCATGGAGAGAGTGCTGGAGCGCATCAGGAAAAAACCGTCGATAGCGGTGGCAAAGAGCCCGTCACCTCCGCCATGTGCATCCATGTACCCATTGAGCGCCTGCTTCAGATCTGCGGACATCTTCGCCTCCAGTGAACGCGGGGTCGGTCTGCCGCGCCGGTGAGGATGATCTTAATCCCTCAGCCCGGCTGGGCAAGGCGTTTGGAGAAATAGGCAAGAAATTGCGGGACTTCGGCATTCAGGATTCCAGGCTTGCGGCGCATAAGCTGGTCTATCAAAACATCAGGAGTACCTGAAATGCCTAACCAGAATTCAACCTCGAAAGTCGCAATCGTTACCGGCGGAAGCCGCGGCCTGGGCCGCAATACGGTCGTCAATCTGGCAAGGAGCGGCGTCGATGTGATATTGACCTACAACTCGAACCGCGACGAGGCAGAGAAAGTCGTCGCTGAGATCGAGGCGCTGGGCCGCAAGGCCGCCGCACTTCAACTCGATGCCGGCAACGTGGCGGCGTTCGATGCCTTTGTCGAAAGTGTACGCGAGATCCTTAAGGGCTGGGGGCGTGAGCATTTCGACTTTCTCGTCAACAATGCCGGCACCAGCTACCACGCGCCGATTTCGGAGACGACCGAAGCGGAGATGGACAAGCTTTACAACCTGCATTTCAAGGGGGTTTTCTTCCTCACGCAGAAGCTCCTGCCGGTGATCGAGGACGGCGGTCGCATCGTCAACCTCTCTAGCGGTCTTGCCCGCATGGCCATGGTCGGCGCTTCGGCCTACGGCTCGATGAAGGGCGCAGTCGAGGTGCTGACGCGCTACATGGCCAAGGAGCTCGGCCCACGCGGCATCGCCGTCAATACCGTCGCCCCGGGCGCCATCGAAACCGATTTCAGCGGCGGCATGGTGCGGGACAATCCGGAGATCAACCGTGCAGTCGCCTCCATGACCGCACTGGGCCGCGCCGGTGTGCCCGACGATATAGGGCCGATGATTGCTTCCCTCCTGAGCGATGCCAACCGTTGGGTCAACGCCCAGCGCATCGAGGTTTCAGGCGGCATGTCGCTCTGAATAATCGCGATTTGGGCGAGTAGCTAGACGGCGATCGGTTTATCCGTCCAGCCACTGGTCCACAATTCCCGCAACCGGTCGCCGTCGCCCTTGAAGAAATCCTCACCCACCACGCAGCGTTCGACCCGGTCGCTGCGGAAATTGCGGATCGCCTGGCGCAACTCGCACCAGGCGACGATATTGGCGGTCTGCGAATAATAGATCAGCGCAACCGGCCGGATCGTCCGCTCGCTGGCACGGCCGAGCTCGTCGCGGTAGCCGAGCATCAGCTTGCGTTCGTCGCGGATCGCGCGGCGCACGATCGCAAGGTCGAAGCCTGCCGGCTGCGCAATCGAGCCCCAGGCATAAAGCGCCTTGTTGTCCATCGCCTGGCGCAGCGGCGCCGGCACGGCGCCTGATATCTTCCGGTTGACCCGGCGCGCGGCCTGCTTCAGCTCCTCGTCCGCCGTCCGTTCGAGCAGCGCCAGCGACAGCACGATCGCTTCCATCTCCTCGATCGAGAACATCAGCGGCGGCAGGTCGAAACCCGGCCGCATGATGTAGCCGATGCCGCGCCCGCCTTCGATCGGCACCCGCATTGCCTGAAGCGCAGCGATGTCGCGATAGATCGAACGCACGGTCACTTCGAGCGTCTCCGCCATCGTCGCCGCCGTCATCGGCTTTCTTGCCAGCCTGAGGATCTGAATGATCTCGAAAAGCCGTGAGGCCTTGCGCATTTTACCTCTCCATCCGTCACGCTCCTGACAATACACTGTCAGTTGGGTTTGCGTATAGAGCCGCCTATCGGATTGAAATCAATCAGGGTCTTTCAAAAAGGCCCGCAGAACCCAGGCGGTAACTGACATGAACTACCATGAAAACCTCTGGCTCTTCTTCACCCTTCTCTTCGGCATCATCATCGTGCCTGGCATGGACATGCTCTTCGTGCTCGCCAATTCGCTGACCGGCGGCGTCAAGCGCGGGCTGGCGGCGACCGGCGGTATCATGGCCGGCGGCGCCGTGCATTCGGCCTATGGCGCGGCCGGCGTCGGCGTGCTCGTCACCATGCTGCCGCAGTTTTTCAACGTACTGCTCTTTGCCGGCGTCGCCTACATGATCTGGATCGGCATCTCGCTGATCCGCAGTTCGATCACCGTCGAGGCGGTCGGGCCGGGAACCGCACGCTCCGGCTGGCGCGCCTTCCGCCAGGGCGCCGTCACCTGCCTGGTCAATCCGAAGGCCTATATCTTCATGTTTGCCGTCTATCCGCAGTTCCTCAGACCGGAATATGGTCCGATCTGGATGCAGGGGCTGATCATGGGCGCCATGACCGTCGTCACCCAGTTCGCCATCTACGGCACGCTGGCGATGACGGCCGGCCGCAGCCGCGATCTGCTCGTCGCCAACCCTGACGTTACGGCCTTTGTCGGCCGCTTCGCCGGACTGCTGCTGGTTGCGGTCTCCGCCTTCAGCCTCTGGCAGGGGTGGAAAAGCGCCTGAGCGCCACTGCTTGTCGCCCGGAAGTGTGCAGCGGTTCCGGGATAACGACATGCATAAAAGCAGAGAACTGCCTATCACATTGTTTTTATGTCACTCCGGCAAAACGTGACTGCCCGGAAGCATGGATTTTGTCATGCTGCCGGTGCAGATTGGCCATCGGCCAGCTTGGCCGAGGAGAAATGGAGAGGAATATGAATTGGAAAGCAGCAGCTGCGGCCGTAGCCATGGCCGGCATGGCCTTCGGCTCGGTGACCGCCGCCGACGGCACCCATGATTCGCGCGTTGCGTTGATGAAGCAGATCGGCGGTTCGGCCGGGGCCTTAGCAGCCATCGCCAAGGGCACCAAGCCCTATGACGCCGAAGCGGTGAAGGCGGCGCTGACGACGATCGCCACAACGGCCAAGGTTTTCCCCGACCAGTTCAAGCCGGGCACGGAGACCGGCGACGAGGCAGCGAGCCCGAAGATCTGGGAAAACATGGACGACTTCAAGGCGCGCGCCGCCAAGCTCTCCGCTGATGCCGAAACCGCGCTGGCTCAGCTTCCGGCCGATCCCGCAGCCATTGGTGCGACGATGAACACGCTCGGCGCCAATTGCGCCGGCTGTCACAAGGCCTATCGCCTCGGCAAGTGAGCGATAGGCCGCTTTCATCTGGATACTGGATCCGCGCCAGCCTTGCCGCCGGCGCGGATCGCCTTATTCTCCGCCTGCGCGGACCGGTCGCGGGATCGACCGCAGGGAAATGTTGACAACAGGGGAGGCGGCGCATGGTCCGCAGGTTCATCCGGGTACTGCTCTGTCTGATCGGCGTCGCCGTCCTCGGCGGGGGCGCCTTCTATCTCGTCACCGCACCCGATCCGCTGCCGGAGAGCCATTGGGCGGGTCTCGGCGCACCGGATCCGGCAAATGGTGAGATGGTCTTCTGGGCGGGCGGCTGCGTCAGCTGTCATGCCGCGCCCGGTTCCGAAGGCGATGCCAAGCTGACACTTGCAGGCGGGCTGGCACTGAAGAGCCCATTCGGGACCTTCCACGTGCCGAACATCTCACCCGATGAAAAAGCCGGCATCGGCACCTGGACGCTTGCCGAGTTCGGCAACGCGATGAAGCGCGGCGTCGGCCCGGGCGGGCAGCATCTCTATCCGTCTTTTCCCTATGGCTCTTATTCCCGCATGAGCGACAAGGACGTCAACGATCTCTATGGCTTCCTGAAAACCTTGCCGAAGAGCGCAAATGTGGCGCCGCCGCACGAACTGCCGTTCCCCTTCAACAACCGGCTGGCGCTCGGCGGCTGGAAATTCCTCTATCTCAACGACCAGCCGCGCGTCGCCCTGGCAAAGAGCGACGACAAGATCAAGCGCGGGCAATATCTCGTCGAAGGCCCCGGCCATTGCGGCGAATGCCATACGCCGCGTGATGCCCTCGGCGGCTTCAAGGCGGATCAGTGGCTTGCCGGCGCGCCCAATCCGGAAGGCAAGGGCCGCATACCTGATATCACCCCGGCCTCCAAGAGCATCGGCGGCTGGAGCGAGGCCGATATCGTGAGCTACCTCGAAACCGGCTTCACCCCAGATTTCGATTCCGTCGGCGGCCAGATGGTCGATGTGCAGCAGAACATCGCCCGCCTGCCGGCCTCCGATCGCGAGGCGATCGCCGCCTATCTGAAGGCGGTGCCGGCGCGTTAAAGCATGTCGCGCAAAAGTGTGCAGTGGTTTTGCGGGATAAAAGGGCGCTGCATTTTCCGAAAGCCGATCTCGATCCTGCTTATAGGGATGTAGGACCAGGCATGAGATCATAGGGATGGCGCCAGCCGGGCATGTTGCTGATCCGATCTTTCCAGGCTGCGATTGCCGGAAAGGCGCTGTGATCGATCCCGGTTTCCTCCGGCATGAAGACGTAGCCCGCCAGAGAGAGGTCCGCGATCGTCAGCCGGTCGCCGACCATGAAGGCCCGATGGGCCAAGTGTTCGTCAACAATTGCATAGGCAGCTTTAGCCCTCAGTCTTAAAAACTCGACGACGGGTGTCTCGCCGCTCTTCTGCAGGCCATACATGAACCTCAGCGTCGCGTAATAGCTCGTGAATTTATGGTTGTCGAAAAGGATCCAGCGCATGACTTCGCGTCGTTCTTCGGCCGTCTGCGCGCCAAACTGGCCTGTCACCTCTGACAAGTAGTCCAAGATAATCCCCGATTGGCTGATCTTGGTTTGCCCATGTTCGAGCACAGGCGCTTCGCCCTGTTCGTTGATGGTTTTTCGCCATTCTTCAGTTCGCGTTTCGCCGCCCAGATAATCAACGAAAATGCTTTCCCACTTGATGCCGGCAAGAGCAAAGAAGAGTGCGACCTTGTAACAATTCCCGGAGAGAGCGAAGCAATGGAGTTTGAAATCAGGCATGAAAGCTCCTAACAAAAATAAAGACTTAAAGCGCCGATCAAGCGAATCTGAAAGATCGCGACGCGCTTTAGGCGATCGACTGCATGTAGCGCATGCCGGTCACCGGACGCGGGGTGAAATCCAGCTGTTCGTAGAAGCGGTGCGCCAGCACGTTTCCGGTCGCAGCACTGACGGAAAGGTAGCCGCAGCCGGCATTGCGGGCGGTCTCGCGCGCCCGATCGACGAGCAGCTGGCCGGTGCCGTGGCCGCGATGGCCGTCGCGCACGAAGAGATGGTGCAGGTCCATGCCGCGCTTGCCTTCCTGCGCCCTGTAGAGCGGCACGAGAATGGCGTAGCCGATAAGCCCTTCGCCGGTCTCGGCGACAAGCGCATTAATCCAGGGCAGGGGGCCGAAGAGGTCGCGCTCCAACTGCTCCGGCGTAGTGGCAGCCGCATCGCCGTGATGGGCGGCAAGCAGGGCGATCATCTCGCCGAGCTCGGGCAGGTCGCGCGGCTTGGCGGCACGGATCGTCACCACTGATGGGCGCATCAGTGAAATTTCGCTGTCTTCGATTTCGGTCATGGTCTTCGCGTCCTTTGATAGTCTGCCGTCAGGACGCTGCCGATACAACAAAGCCGCCTGACGGCGGCTTGTTGACAATATGATCTTGTCCAGCCGCCCTTTACAGGTACAGCCAAAAATACGAGCGGCTCTGGTGCGCGTTCTTGATCATGGATCATAGATCGTCGGAAACGCGGGTTTTGTCAATGGGGATCGGAACCCATCACAAGCATTGATCCCGGCTTCACTCTTGATACCATACCCCCCTATGCTATATGAGAACCCATCATGTCCCACACCACCCTGCAGAAAAAGAAGCTTGTCGCCCGCATCAGCCGCCTGAAGGGGCAGATGGAGGCGGTTGAGCGCGCGCTCGAGGCCGAGCGCCCCTGCGGCGAGATCCTGCAACTGCTCGCCTCGATCCGCGGCGCCCTGACAGGGCTGACCGGCGAGGTGCTCGACGATCACCTGCGTGAGCATGTGCTGAATGCCGCTGACGATGCGGCAAGGGCAGAGGCGGTGGAGGAAATATCGGAAGTGTTGAGAACCTATATGCGCTAGAGCAATTCCGGGAAAAGTGTGAAGCGGTTTTCCCCGGTAAAGCGCGAAGCGATTTTGCCGAGAATTGCGTAAAAACAAAAGCTTAGAGCGGTTATGCGTTTTCATGAAACGCTACCGCTCTAAGCGCGGCGACGAAGGAGCCTGTCATGAGTGCCGGAATCGACAAAGCTGGAATTGATGCCCTGGAACATGACCATGACTTCCTCGGCACTGATCATGCGCGCAACGAGCGGCGCATCTGGCTGGTGATCGCGCTGACGGCGGTGATGATGGTGGCGGAAATCGCCGCCGGCACCATCTACGGCTCGATGGCGCTCGTCGCCGATGGCTGGCACATGTCGACCCATGCCAGCGCACTGCTGATTTCCGCACTCGCCTATCTCTTCGCCCGCCGGCAGGCACGCAATCCGCGCTTCACCTTCGGCACCGGCAAGCTCGGCGATCTCGCCGGCTTCGCCAGCGCCATCGTTCTCGCGTTGATCGCCCTGCTGATGGCCTGGGAGAGCCTGCTGCGCCTGTCCAATCCCGTGCCGATCGGCTTTGCCCAGGCAATCGCCGTTGCGGTGATCGGCCTTGCCGTCAATCTGGTGAGCGCCTGGCTGCTGGCCGGCGGCGGCCATGTCGCGCATGGCAATCATGCGCATCACGGGCATGGTAATCACGGGCATGGCAATCATGCCCATGGCCATCATCATCACGGAAATGGCGATCATGCCCATCACGCAAAGACCGGCGACAACAATATCCGCGCCGCCTATCTGCACGTCATTGCCGATGCCCTGACCTCCGTGCTCGCCATTGCGGCGCTGACGCTCGGCAGTCTTTACGGCTGGCTCTGGCTTGATCCCCTGATGGGCATCGTCGGCGGGGTGGTGATCGCCAACTGGTCCTGGAGCCTGATGAGATCCTCGGGCGGCGTTCTTCTCGACGTCGTCCCCGAAGGCGAGACGCTGCCGGCGGAAATCCGCGGCGCCATCGAGACGGAGGACGACCGGATCACCGATCTGCATGTCTGGCAGGTCGGCCCCGGCCATCATGCCGCGATCGTCGCCGTCCTCACCTCGCAGCCGCGCGACCCGGCTTTCTACAAGGGCAGGCTCTCGGCGCTGGGAGAACTGTCGCATGTGACGGTCGAGGTCACGCGCACCGCATGATCTGGGGGGCGGGCGGAGACGCTCGGCGGACGACAAGATCGCTCGACAGACGATTAACATCGCCGTGGGGACGACAAGTCGCCGCAATCGCTGCTTAGCTCTGCCCCCCTGATTCGCCGGAGGATTTCATGGATCTCAGTCTGACCCGCCGCATGCTGATAGGCTCGGCATTGTGCCTACCCGTGCTGACGCTTCGAGCCAATGCTGAGGAGAGTTTCAAAGAGAGTGCAGGCGAGGGCGACGACAACATCGACCGCCGCCTTGCCGCCTTGGAAAAACGCACCGGCGGCCGCCTCGGCGTCTCTGTGCTCGACACCCAGACGAGCATCTCCTTCGGCTATCGCGGCAGCGAGGCCTTTCCGATGTGCAGTACCTTCAAGGCGCTGGCCGCCGCGTTCGTGCTTGCCCGTGCCGACAAGGGCGAGGAGAACCTCGACCGGCGGGTGAGCTACGGCAAGGACAAGCTCGTCGATTATTCGCCGATCAGCGAAAAGCACGCCGGCACCGACGGCATGACCCTTGCCGAACTCTGCGAGGCGGCGGTGACCGTCAGCGACAACACCGCCGGCAACCTGCTGCTCGAAAGTTTCGGCGGTCCGGCGGGGCTGACCGATTGGCTGCGCTCGATCGGTGACGGCACGACGCGTCTCGACCGCACCGAGCCGACGTTGAACGAGGGCAGAAGGGGTGATCCGCGCGACACGACGACACCGGATGCGATGCTCGACACGCTCGGCAACCTGACCCTCGGCTCGGTCCTCACCGAGGCCTCCTCAGACAGGCTGATCGCCTGGCTGGTGGCGAGCACGACGGGCAAGGAGCGGCTCAGGGCCGGCCTGCCGGCGGATTGGAAGGTTGGCGACAAGACCGGCACCGGCCCGAACGGATCACTCGGCGATATCGCGGTGATCTGGCCGCCGGATCGCGGCCCCATCGTCGCCGCCGTCTATATCAGCGAGACGACCGTGCCGGTAAAGGAGCTCAACCCGCTCTTTGCCGAGGTCGGCCGCATGATCGTCGAGATGGTTTGAATCGGGAAAATGCGAAGGGCATCATCGAAAGCTGTCCGGTTCGCGTCGGAAAACCCCTCCCCAACCCCTCCCCACAAGGGGGAGGGACTAACCTGAGGCGAGATCCTGCCACCAAAATACGCTGCCACACGCTGCATCGTCAGGAATGAAATGCAACGGGCGCCACACGGCAGCCCCTCCCCCTTGTGGGGAGGGGTTGGGGAGGGGTCCTTCTCAAGCGCGGGCAATTCGAAATGCTCCCGCTCAAGCAGCCGGAACGTCTTCCGCCGTCTCGGTGCCGTCATCCTCGATGCCGGCCATCTCGCGCTTGATCTGGTCGGCGATTTCCTTCTCGATTGCGGCGCGCTGGTCGGCCGGCATGGCGGCCAGATCGGCCTCGGTCAGATCGTGCTGCTCGAGGTAGCGAGCCCGGATATATTCCGCCGGCGTCATATTGCCCCATTTGGAGAATTCGTTGACCAGGGAGTCATGCGCAGCACTCGCCGCCACTTCTTCGTCGGAAGGCGGGTTGATATAAGGGCCTTCGCTGCTTTGAAGAGCCCAGATCGTATTGGCGATCGAAGGCGGCGTGCTGCTGGGTTCGAGACCGGGCGCGGCACTGGGCGCCGTTTTGGTGAAGTCCGCCGTCTGCTGATTCTTGGATTTGGCCGGCTGATCGAAAAGGCCGCCGATGCCGTAATAGTTGCGAATATTGCTAGAGATTTCCATAAAAACTCTCCCCGAAAACCGGGGAGAGAATGAAGCGGTAAACCTGCGCAGAGCTTGCGGGAAGCTTCACGTCACGGCAACGTATAGGCGATCACATAATCGCCGGGCTTGGTGCCGACCGAGCCGTGGCCGCCGGCGACCATGACGACATATTGCTTGTTGTCATCAGTCGTATAGGTCATCGGCGTCGCCTGGCCGCCGGCCGGAAGCCGCGCCTTCCAGAGCTCTCGTCCGTTGGTCACGTCGTAGGCGCGCAGGTAGTTATCGACCGCAGCACCGAGAAAAGCGACGCCGCCCTTGGTCAACATCGGCCCGCCGATCCCCGGCACGCCCACCTTGAAGGGCAGGGGTAATGGCGTCATGTCGCGCACGGTGCCGTTCTTGTGCATATAGGCGATCTTGCCGGTGCGCAGGTCGACGCCGGCGACATAACCCCATGGCGGCGCTTGGCAGGGGATCTGCAGCAGTCCGAGGAAGGGACCCATGAAGACGCCGTAGGGCGCGCCGTCATTACGGTTCAGCCCCTGTTCGCTGCCTTTCTCGTCCTGGCCTCTCGGCGGAATATCGGCGGCCGGTATAAGCCGCGAGGTGAAGGCGAGATAGGTCGGCATGCCGAACATGATCTGCCGCTCCGGGTCGACCGCCACCGAGCCCCAGTTGAAGGTGCCGAAATTGCCGGGATAGACGATCGTCCCTTTAAGCGAAGGCGGCGTATAGCGGCCCTCATAGTGGTAGCGGTGGAAGTCGATGCGGCAGGCCATCTGATCAAACAGCGACACGCCCCACATGTCCTTTTCCTGGAGAGGCTCGGGCGAGAAGGTGAGGTCCGAAATCGGCTGTGTCGGCGCGGTATGATCGCCCGAGACCGCGCCGCCTGGCGCTGGTATTTCCTTGACCGGGATGATCGGCTCGCCGCTGCGCCGGTCGAGCACATAGATATCGCCCTGCTTGGTCGGGCCGACGAGGGCGGGGACCACGGTGCCGTCCTGCTTCGTCAGGTCGATCAGCGCCGGCTGGGCCGGGACGTCCATGTCCCAGAGATCGTGATGCACCGTCTGGCGCACCCAGCGCAGCTGGCCGGTGGCGATATCGAGCGCGACGATCGAAGACGAGAATTTCTCGACATTCTCGCTGCGATTGATGCCGATCTGGTCGGGCACTTGGTTGCCGAGCGGGATGTAGACCATGCCAAACCCCTCGTCGACGCTGAAGACCGACCAACTGTTCGGCGAGTTGGTCGTATAGGTCTGGCCCTCGGCGATCGGCGTCGTCACGTCGGGATTGCCGGAATCCCAGTTCCAGACCAGCGCGCCGGTATTGATGTCGAAGGCGCGGATGACGCCGGATTGTTCCTCGGTCGAATAATTGTCGTTCACCGCCCCGCCGACGATGATCTTGCCCGCCACCGCGACCGGTGGCGAGGTGGAATAATAATAGCCGGCCGGATTGAAGCGCATGCCGGTTTCCAGATGCAGCACGCCCTGGTTGGCAAAGCTGGTGCAGACCTTCCCGTCCGCCGCATCGAGCGCGATCAGCCGGGCATCCGAGGTCGGCAGGTAGACACGCTCGGCGCAGGGCTGGCCGGCGGCAACGGCGGGATCGGCATAATAGGTGACGCCGCGGCAGGTCTGATGCTGCCGGTCGGGGTTCATGCCGGAGTTGGAGTCGTATTTCCATTTCTCCTTGCCGGTCTTGGCGTCGAGCGCGATCGCCCAGTTGTGCGGGGTGCAGAGATAGAGCGTGTCCTTCACCTTGAGCGGCGTCACCTGATAGGTCGTCTCGCCGACATCGTCCGGCCGCTTGACGTCGCCGGTCTGGTATCGCCACGCTTCCTTGAGGGTGGAGACGTTCTCGGCGGTTATCTGGTCGAGCGGCGAATAGCGTTGGCCGAAGGGGGTGCGACCGTATTGATGCCATTCACCATCCGGCACGCTGCCGCCGAAGGCGGGCTGGGCGGCGACCGTATCCTTCGGCAGCTCGCCGGCAAGATCATGCGGGTCTGTCGTCATCGAATAAAGGGCGACCAGGATGGCGAGAACGACGGGCACTGCAAGCGGCCAGGGGTTGGCGGCATAGGTGATCCCCGTCGGGCTGCGCAGGCCGAGCGGCCGGCGAATCCATGGTGTTAGCAGCCAGAGCCCGAGCAGGATGATCATGCCGCCGCGCGGGCCGAGCTGCCACCAGTCGAAGCCGACCTCCCAAATCGCCCAGGCAAGTGCCGCAACGACGAGCACCGCATAGACCCAGAGCGCCACTGCCTTGCGCATCAGCAGCAGCCCGGCGGTAATCAGGAACATCAGCCCGGCGAAAAGATAGAAGATGCTGCCGCCGAGCGTGACGAGCCAGAGCCCGCCGCCGCCGAGTGTGAGCCCGATGATGATGAAGAAGATGGAGGTGACGATGATCGCCATAAGGCAGTCTCCCGCTGAGGTTAGCCGGGCTGAGGGATCGGCGGAAAAGTCCCGCCGATCAGCCAGATAGCGCGAAGGAGATGCCTTTCAACGGCCACAATTGCCGCAGGGTGCGGATGCGTCGAACGGGGGCGCTGGGCCGGATGGAAGCGGATCGCTGTGGCGCAACTGCCGCCCCGAAAACGATCGAAGCGCCTGTCACGTTCCGCAGAAGGTCGCAAGCACCCGTTCGCTGGGCTTCGGCGGTTCCCTATAGGCGGCAAAGCCCGGCTGATCCTCGTAGGGTTTCGAAAGCACGGCCAGCAGCGCCTCGAACAGCGAGAAATCGCCGTTCTCGACCGCGGCCTCGATCGCCTGTTCGACCCGGTGATTGCGCGGAATGAAGGCCGGATTGACGCGGCGCATAGCAACAGCACGCTCACTGGCCGTCTGCGGATCGCGCGACAGACGCTCGCGCCACTGCGCAAGCCACGCGCCGCAGGCGTCCGGCTCGCGGAAACCTGCCGCAAATTCGGGCTCTGCAGCGTTATCGCCGGCAAGATCCGACAGTCGCCGGAAGGTCAGGGTGAAATCCGCACCCTGCGCCTGCATCAGCGACAGCAGCGCCTGCACCAGGTCGAGATCGCCGTCCTCTTCGACGGCAAGGCCGATCTTTTCGCGCATGCCGGCCAGCCAATGCGCCTGGAACCGTTCGCCGTAACTCTTGATCACTGCATTCGCCTTGTCGACCGCGCCGTCTGGCTCGGAGTCGATCAGCGGCAGCAGCGTTTCGCCGAGCCTTGCGAGGTTCCATTGGCCGATGCCGGGCTGGTTGGCATAGGCGTAACGCCCATGCTGGTCGATCGACGAGAAGACGGTTGCCGGATCATAGGCATCCATGAAGGCGCAGGGGCCGAAATCGATCGTCTCGCCGGAGACGGTCATATTGTCGGTGTTCATCACGCCATGGATGAAGCCGACATGCAGCCAGCGGGCAATCAGCGCCGCCTGGCGTTCGCAGACCGCTTCGAACAGCGCGAGATGCGGGTTCTCGGCCTCTTTCAGCGCGGGATAATGCCGGTCGATCACATAATCGGCTAGTGCCCGCACGCCATCGGTGTCGCCCCTGGCCGCGAAGTACTGGAAGGTGCCGACGCGGATATGGCTGGCCGCGACGCGGGTGAAGACCGCGCCCGGCAGCACCTCTTCGCGATAGACCGGCTCGCCCGTCGTCACCGCCGCCAGCGCCCGCGTGGCGGGAATGCCGAGCGCAAACATCGCCTCGCTGATGATATATTCGCGCAATACCGGCCCGATTGCCGCCCGCCCATCGCCGCGGCGCGAAAACGGTGTTGGTCCGGCGCCCTTCAGCTGGATGTCGTAGCGCTTGCCGCTGCCATCGACCACTTCGCCGAGCAGGATCGCCCGGCCGTCGCCGAGCTGTGGCGAGAAGCCGCCGAACTGATGCCCCGCATAGGCCATCGCCAGCGGTTCGGCTCCTTCGGGAACGAGATTGCCGGAAAAGATCGCCGCGCCATCGCGGCGCAAGGCCTCGACGTCGAGCCCGAGTTCGGCAGCGAGCGGCTCGTTGAGCTTGATCAGCCAGGGCTCCGCCACCGCGGTCGGCGCCTGCGCCGCAAAGAAGCGTGGGGGCAAACCGACATAGCTGTTGTCGAACGGAAAGGCCGCACCGGGCCGGTTTTTCTGCAGGGCGGAGGTCATGGTTCATAGGTAGGGCTAGGATGCCTGCCGCACAAGCCGGGGGATGAAGACCTTCACGAAGAACAGACCCATGCAAGGAATCGTGATCTGCCTTTACCTCTCGTCAAAGCAGCTTTGCCATAAACGACATAGCGCCGCGATGATCGCGGGCGTATAGCAAATCGTCTCCCCTTGGCTTTGCGCCATGTCATCCCCCGCGGCCTTGCTGCCTTGTGTGCTCCGCCGCGCCACCGCGAGTGATCCCGGACGATGTCGGATCAGATTTACCAGGCGCCGATGGTTCGGCGCGCCGCGCCCAATTTCCGGGTGATCGCAATGATTGTCGCGAGTGCGATGCTGATGGAAAACATCGATGCGACCGTGCTTGCGACCGCGCTGCCCACCATGGCACGCGATTTCGGCGTCGGCGCTCCGGCCATGTCGATCGCCCTGACCTCTTATCTCCTCAGCCTTGCGATTTTCATTCCCGCAAGCGGCCGGATGGCCGACAGTTTCGGCTCCCGCACCGTTTTCCGCTCGGCCATCGCTGTCTTCGTCGTCGGCTCCATCCTCTGCGCCCTGGCGCCGACGCTGTCCTTCCTGGTGCTGGCGCGCCTGCTTCAGGGCATCGGCGGCGCGATGATGATGCCGGTCGGGCGCCTGGTGCTGATGCGCAGCGTCGACCGCAAGGATATGGTCAGCGCCATGTCCTGGTTGCTCGTGCCGGCGCTGATCGGCCCGATCGTCGGCCCGCCGCTCGGCGGCTTCATCGTCACCTATCTCGACTGGCGCTGGATCTTTTATATCAACGTGCCGATCGGCATCATCGGCATGATCCTCGTCTCGATCTACATCGACGAGGTAAAGGGCAAGGCAAGCGGTCCCTTCGATACGATCGGCTTCATCCTATCGGGCATCTCGCTCGGTTCGCTGCTCTTCGGCTTCGAAATGTCGAGCCATGAAGGCGAGGGCGCGTTTTCGATCTTCCTGATCGCCATCGGGCTGCTCTTCGGCATCGCCTATCTCAGGCATGCCCGCACGCATCCGTCGCCGATCATGGATTTCTCGCTGATGAAGGTGCCGAGCTTCGGCACCTCTGTTATTGCCGGTTCGCTGACCCGCATCACGCAAGGCGCGCAGCCCTTCCTCCTGCCCCTGCTCTTCCAGATCGGCTTCGGCCTGTCTGCCGCTGCGGCCGGCCAGATCATCATCGCGACCGCGCTTGGCGCTCTCGCCATGAAGCCGATGGCGAAGTTTGTCTTCCGCCGGCTGGGCTTCCGCAGGAGCCTCATCCTCAACGGCATCCTCGGTACGATCGGCTATGGCCTCTGTGCCGCCTTCCGGCCGGATTGGCCGATGCCGCTGATCTTCGTCGTCCTGGTGCTCAGCGCCTTCTTCCTGTCGTTCCAGTTCACAGCCTATAACACCATTGCCTATGACGAGATC
>NZ_VSZV01000101.1:0-4385 GCF_008919455.1 Rhizobium sp. PEPV16 | reverse complement strand
AAATGCCGACGCAGCCGCGGAATCTTATAAACTCGCCCGAGGGCGTGCGGGTAAGATCGCCTTGCAGGCCCTTTCGGCATTTATCGACATAGATCATCAATCAGATCGCCGCGGCACCCATCCCGGATACCGTCTTGTAGGACGCCTCGTAGGTCTCGCGGAATTGCGCGGGTGACGACGGCGATTTCGGCAAAAGTGTTTCCGCGTCGCGAACTCTAACATTTTATGCGCGTCGAATTCCGTTTCTCATAAAAATGCCTATTGCATTACGATCATAATTTAATATTATGGTCGTAATGTAACCGAGTAGGCGTCTTGCTCAATCCCGGACAAGTCGCCCTATCCCATGAAGTTAAGTGAGGATTCCCATGCACAAGGAAGTTACGTCAGACCAGACCAGAGCTGCCGATGGCTTGGCCGCCCTAGGTGTTGCGCAAGCTGCTCGGGCGATGAACGACGGCGTATTCGCGGCGGAGTCATACGCCAAAGCGCTTCTCGAGCATGCCCGCGAGCTGTCAGATCTCAAGGCTTTCATCACGATCGACGAACAGGCTGTACTGACTGCCTCCCGCGAAGCCGACAAGACCCGATCCGCTGGCGTATCCGGTCCCCTGCTTGGCGTCCCTCTCGGGGTCAAGGACAGCTACCTGACAGCCGGCCTGCGCACGACACTTGGCGTCAGCAATCTGAAGGACTTCGTGCCCACGCAAGATGCTGAGGTGGTTGGCGCAATCAGGGAAGCCGGCGCGATCGTGTTCGGAAAGAATAACCTTGTCGAAATGTCCTTCGGGTTGACGGGCGACAACAATCCGTATGGCCAGGTGAAAAATCCTCGAGCTCCAACTCGAGTCAGTGGTGGATCCTCAAGCGGGTCTGCGGCGGCCGTCGCCGCTGGCATCGTGCCTGCAGCTTTTGGAGGAGACACAATCGGTTCGATCCGGGTGCCGGCATCGTTGTGTGGCGTGGTTGGCTTCAAGCCGACGACAGGGCGTTGGCCACGAGGCGGGGTTGCGCCGATTTCCCATGTTCTCGACACGACCGGGGTGTTCGCCCGCACGGTTGAAGACTGCGAGCTCATCGACCAGGTCGTCACGAAGGATCCTGCACCGATGGCCACCGAATTGGGTGACCTGAAGGGCGTGAAGTTCGCCTATGCGCCCAAGCAGTATCTCGACCTCGTCGATCCCGAGGTCGAGGGACGTTTCAACAACGTCATTCACAGACTGCGCGATGCCGGCGCCGAAATCGTCGAAATTGATTTCGGAGAGGAGTTTTCAGCGCTCGCCGATACGACAACCTGGAGCATCTTCTTCCGTGAGACGATGGGCGCGATTTCCGCGTTTCTCAAAGAGAACGCTATTCCCACCTCCTTCGATGAAATTTACCGAGACCTCAAGCCGGGTCTGAAGGAAGCGTGGCAGCACCATGTTCTGCCAAGTGGCTCCAAATGGCTGTCCGACGATGGCTATAACGCGGTATTGGCCAACGATCGGCCGAAACTTCAGCGCTTATTCAGCGATGCATTTGCGACAAGCGGGGCTGAGGCGCTTCTCCTCCCGACGACACCTTGCACCGCACCCGAGATCGGTAAGGAAAACCAGTTTCTGATCGCAGGGCAGGACGTGACCTTCGCTGCGTTGGCGAAGAACACTGTGCCAGCAAGTGGCGCCGGCCTTCCGGGGATCAGCCTCCCGATGGGCAACGCGAGCAACGGTCTTCCAATCGGCCTTGAGATCGATGCTCCCTTTGGCGAGGACCGTAGGCTGCTGTCGCTCGCCCGTCGGGTGGAGGCGCTTGATATCTCGTCTCTCTGAAGACCAGCAGCACAAGACGAACAGATCACGAACCCCAACGTAGAAGGACCATGAGAGTGGCAAGCAAATCGGTCGACATCCAGAAGATTGAAGTAGAACACGTTACAATCCACTGCAGCAAAGACTTCAATGCCGTCAAGTCGAACCTGGAAAGCATGATTCCCAGGATCGACGACGGGATCTTTACGCTCCTTCGTTATCGGGAAACAGCCCGAGCGCTGCGCGAACTGGAGGCGCTCCCGGCGCTATCGATTTTCGGGTTTCGAGATCACGGTGCCGCGGTTCAGGTAGCCGGTCTTCAGCGTCAGGCGATACAATACGACATTGGCAATCCGCTTACCGCGACAAAAATGACTCGGCACCGCATCTCTGCCGGCCTCTATGCGCCCATCCGAGTGCTCCTTCGCGAGGACAGCGACGGTGTCGCATTCGAGTATGATCGGCCGATCTCCACCTTCGGCCAGTTTGGGGACCCCGACGTCGACGAGGTCGCGAGAAATCTTGATAAGGATCTGCAAGCCGTGCTCGAATCGGCTGCCTCGTAACCTGTCGGAGCCGCTGCTTTAACCGCGAGAACGATGTAATGCAGAGGCCTAACCATTTACGGAAGACATAGATGCGCTTTGAAAAAGGTCACAAGGAAAACACGCGGCGTCGAATCATCGACGTCGCTTCCAAGCGTTTTCGCAGAGAAGGTGCGGCGGCATCGGGCCTGGCAGGAATCATGTCGGAGGCCGGCCTGACAAACGGGGCATTTTATCCGCATTTCGATTCAAAAGAGGCGCTCGTGAGGGAGGCCGTTGTCAGCGCTGTAAATGGTCAGCTCGCAAATTTGGAGCAGGCCCGAACCGCAAACCTTGGAATTGAAGATGTCATTCGCGACTATTTGAACGTTGCCCATCTGCAAGGTAGCGAAGATGGCTGCCCATCGGCGGCACTCTTGCCTGAAATCGGGCGTCAACCGGATTCGACTCGAAAGGCTTATGAGGACGGATTGGCGCGTTATATCGAGACACTCGCGGCGTATCTTCCAGCCTCGCCATCGTCCTCACCATCCGAGCGCGCAATGGCGATCTTCAGCTTAATGGTGGGCACACTTCAGATAGCGCGAGCTGTTTCCGATCCATCCAATGCGACGGAAATCCTCGAAGGTGGCGTCCAAGCTGCACTAACCCTGGCAAAAACATAGCCAGAGCCGGTGCGAGAGACCAGCTGTAAGAGGAAGCGTTTCTCGTGAGAGGAATCGAACCAACGATTCCGTTCACATCTGCGCATTTTCAGCCCAATAGCTTAGAAATTTGCCTTCTTGCTGCTCGAGCTGGTCATGAAAGTGTGCTCCGAACATCTGGAAATGCTGAAGCGGAACGCTGAATAGCGATATACTTGAGAGCCCGACCGAACAAGAGTTGAGAGAAATCAGTGATCGGCACCATGATCGGCGCATGATCTGGTATGTAAGTGATGAGGCGGATCGAACCGCGATATCCGATCCGGACTTGATCTCAGATATGCAAGGCGCTTCCCAACGCTTTCAGCGCCGCCTCCGTGACCGCTTCGCTGCGGGTCGGATGCGCGTGGATGGTGCCGGCGATGTCTTCCAGGCGCGCACCCATCTCGATGGCCAGCGCAAAAGTCGCCGAGAGTTCGGAGACCCCGGCTCCAACCGCCTGCAGGCCGAGCACGAGATTGGTATCGGCGCGGGCCACAACGCGCACGAAACCCTCTTCGGACAGCATCGTCATCGCCCGTCCGTTGGCGCTGAACGGAAACTGGCCGGTGCGAATTTCATAACCTTGCGCTTTCGCCTCCGCCGGCGAGAGGCCGGCGCTGACGATCTCCGGATCGGTAAAGCAGATGGCGGGAATGCATCTTTTGTCCCAGGCGCGCTTCTTTCCGGCGATGATTTCCGCCACCATCTCCCCTTGCGCCATGGCCCGATGGGCAAGCATCGGCTCGCCGGTTACGTCTCCGATCGCATAGATGCCGCGCATCGAGGTGCGGCAACGGTCGTCGATCCTCAGATAAGGACCGGCACGATCGAGATCGAGCTCTTCGAGACCGGATCCTGCGGTTCTTGGGCGGCGGCCGACGGTGACGAGAATGCGGTCCGCCGGCAGGGTCTCTCGCCGGCCATCCGGCGTTTCGACGATCAATGCCTCGCCATTGTCGGCAAGGCCGATCGCCTTCGCACCCGTCAACACCCGGATACCGCCTTCGGTCAGCTTGCGCATGACGGGCCGCACCAGTTCGGCATCATATTGCGGCAGCACCTGCGGCGTCGCCTCGACGACCGTCACATCGGACCCCATCTTGGCAAAGGCGGTCCCGAGCTCCAGCCCGATATAACCGCCACCGACCACAACGAGCTTTTTTGGCAGATCCATCAGCGACAGCGCCTCTGTCGAGGAAATGACGCGGCCGCCGAAAGGCAGGTTCGCAAGCTCCGCCGGATCCGAACCGGTGGCGATCACCACCGTCTCGGCGCGGATGATCTGCTGGCCAATTTCCGTCTCCACCTCCACCGTCTTGCCGTCGCGGAAGTGGGCGCGGCCATGGACGATCTTGACCCGC
>NZ_VSZV01000282.1:0-23767 GCF_008919455.1 Rhizobium sp. PEPV16 | reverse complement strand
GGCGGCATCGACGCTTGCCGTCGCCTTGCAGGGTCCGGCCGAGCGGCGCTCGATAATGCGGGAGGCAATCATGATGCGCCGCGCCGGCATGCCGGGCAGGCGTGGATTCTCGATGCGCTCGAGCAAGAGCCGCAGCCCGACCGCCCCGCATTCCTGCCCCTCCATCCTCACCGTCGTCAGCGCCGGCGAGATCTGCGTTGCCGGCGAGTAGTCGCCGAAACCGACGACCGAAATATCGTCGGGAATGCGGTATCCCTGACCGAGCAGTTCGGAAACCACGGTCAGCGCCAGCCCGTCATGGGCGCAGAAGAAAGCCGTCGGCCGGATGCCTTTTTCCACGAGCGCTCGGAAGGCCGCGCTGAAGCCATTCTCTTCGTCAAACTTCATAACATGAAGCGAAACGTCAGGATAACGTTCGACGACTTCGCGGGCACCGTAGTGCCGCTCTTGGCGTCCCCGCAGGCCTGGCATGCCATAGACGTAAACGATGGACCGATGGCCGAGCCCGACCAGATACTCCACCACCGCCTGCCCTGCCTCGTGGTCGGTGCCGCCGACATGGTCGATCTGTTCGAGCGCATCCACCCAGCCGAAACGCACGATGGGAACGCCGGTGGCACTCGCCGCCGCCACGGCCTCACGGGCATGCGGACCGACGAGCATCAGCCCGTCGCAAGTGCGCGCCAGTTCTTCCAACTGGCCGGAATCATGGGTCCAGCGTACGCGCAGCGTCATGCCAAGCCGATGAGCCTCGCGCTGCACACCGTTCTGCACCTGCATATAGAGCTCACTGTTGATGGCATCGAGATCGTGAAAGACGACCGCGACCTCGCCCGCACCACCCTGCCCGGCGGGCTTGGTATAGCCGAGGCGCTGCGCAGTCTCGCGGATCAGCGCGCGCGTTTCCTCGCTGACGCCGCTCTTGCCGGCAAGCGAGCGCGATACCGCATATTTCGACAGGCCGACCTCCCGCGCGATCGTCTGCAATGTAACCCGGCCCCTGCTTCCCACGTGGCACCTCGCCGTTCGATTGATGCGACGCTGGCTATATCAACCGCGCCAGTAAGGCAAATTTTCACACTAACAGAAACATAACGCTTTACCTAACAATATCCAAATGTAATCTTTTCCCGATCCAAGCCCGACAGCAAAAATAATATAAGGGCACGGATTTTTTGGAGGAGATCCCCTATGATCAAGCTGAAACGACGTGCGTTTCTGGCCGGGACGTCGGCCGCCCTGATATTGCCGGCCCTGCCGGTTTTCGCCGCTGACTTCAAGGAAGCGGATGTCCTGAAGACGAAGGTGTCGAGCGGCGCACTGCCGGCCTTGAAGGACCGGCTTCCTGAAAATCCGCTCGTCGTCAAACCAGTCGAAAGCGTCGGCAAATACGGCGGCGACTGGAACATGGCGCTGGTCGGCGGCGGGTCGCTGTCGATGCTGTTCCGCTATCAAGCCTACGAGCCGCTGCTGCGCTATACGCCCGACTGGTCTGGCGTGACGCTGAATGTCGCCGAGTCCTTTGAGGGCGACGCCGACTCCAAGGTCTATACGATCCGCCTGCGCAAGGGCATGAAATGGTCGGACGGCCATCCCTACACCACCGCCGACATCAAGTTCTGGTACGACACCGTTTTCACCGACAAGCGCGTCGCCTTTGTCGGTCAGGATCATTGGAAGTCCGGCGGCAAGCCGGCCAAGCTGGAGATCGTCGACGAGCAGACTTTTAAGGTCACCTTCGACAAGCCGAACGGCCTGTTCCCGCTGCAGGTCGCCTGGGCAAACAACGACCAGACGACGCGCACACCGAAACATTATCTCGAGCAGTTCCACATCGACTTCAATCCGAAAGCCGATGAACTCGCCAAGCAACGCGGCTTCGAAAGCTGGATCGCCTCCTTCCAGGCGGCCGCCGGTTTCCAGGACGACAACGCCTTCTTCCTGAACTCCTCGAAGAAACCCTGCGTGCATGCCTGGATGTTCACGATAGCGCCCGGCGAAAACACCGAACGCGCCGTTGCCGAACGCAATCCCTACTATTGGAAGGTCGACACCGAGGGCAATCAGCTGCCCTATATGGACCGTATCGTCTACCAGATGGTCGCCGACCCGCAGGTTCTGCTGCTGAAGGCCATGCAGGGCGAAGTCGACCTGATGGACCAGTATATCGCCACGCCGAATAACAAGTCGGTTCTCTACGATGCGCGTGAGCAGGGCGGCTATGATTTCTACACGCTGACTTCGACTGAAGCCAATGTGATGAATTTCATCTTCAACCTGAACCACAATGACGAGACCAAGCGGAAGCTCTTCCGGAACAAGGATTTCCGTGCGGCACTCTCGACAGCACTCGACCGGCAGTCGCTGATCGATGCGGTGCTCGTCGGCCAGGGGGCACCTGCCCAGGCATCGATCAAGAAGGAAGACCCGCTTTACAACGAGCAGCTCGCCACGCAGTTCACGGCCTATGACGTCGACAAGGCGAATGCCATGCTCGACCAGCTCGTGCCGAAGCGCGACGATCAGAACTTTCGCCTCGACGAAAAGGGCCGCCGCCTGACGATCATCTTCGAGATCGACCAGGCGCGCGCCGTCTTCCTCGATCTCTTCCAGCTGGTGATCCCGATGTTCCAGGCGGTCGGCATCGATGCGCAGATGCGCTCGATGGACCGTTCGCTCTGGGAGACGCGCGTCCGGCAGGGCCGCGATTTCGACGCGACCGCCCACCAGTTCGGCGCGAATGGCGGCGTCGCCGCCATGCTCGACCCGCGCTATTACGTGCCGACCGATGCCAACGCCATGTACGCCCCGGCCTGGCAACTCTGGTATCGCGATCGCGCCAATGCCAATGCCGAGGAACCGCCGGAAAGCACGAAGAACCAGCTTGCGCTCTACGACAAGCTGAAGGCGACCTCCGACGCATCAGGCCAGCGCGAGGTCATGAAGCAGATCCTGCAAGGCGCCGCCGACAATTTCTATGTCTTCGGCATCTCGCTGCCGCCCGATGGCTACGGCATCGTCAAGAACAACATGAAGAACATCACGAAGATCATGCCGAACTCCTTCGGCTGGCCGACGCCCGCTCCGACCATGCCGGAGCAGTTCTACAAGGTCTGAAGACCTTTTATCCCAGGAGCCTCGTTAGGCGCCGGCCCCTGCCGGTTGGCGCCGAGGCCCTTCTTTTGCCAATGATTGGATGAAGACGATGCTCGATGCCAGAAAACAGAACACCAATACGCTGAGGACGCCGGATTGGTTCAAGACGGCGACCCGCTGGACCCAGCTGACCTTCGTGGAAGATGATCCGGAGAAATACGACCCGGCCTTCTGGATAGATGTCTTCAAACGCACGAAATCGAACGCGGTCTGCCTCAGCGCCGGCGGCTATATCGCCTATTATCCGAGCGAAGTGCCCTACCACTATGTGAGCAAATATCTCGGCGACAAGGATATCTTCGGCGTGCTCGTCGATGCCGCCCGCAAGCTCGACATGCATGTCATGGCCCGCGTCGACCCGCATGCGATCCATGAGGATGCCGCCAAAGCCCATCCCGAATGGGTGATGATCAATGCCGATGGCACGCCGCGCCGCCACTGGGCCTATCCCGATGTCTGGGTGACCAATGCCTATGGCGACTACAACAGCGTCTTCATGCCTGAGGTGGTCAAAGAGATCGTCCGTAAATACGATATCGACGCAGTCTTCGCCAATCGTTGGCAGGGCCACGGCGTCGATTATAGCGAAGACAGCGCCCGCCGCTTCAAGGACATGTCCGGCCACGCCTTGCCTGTAAAACCCGATGCCGAGGATCCTGCCTGGCAGGCCTGGGTGCAATGGCGCCGCCGCGTGCTCACCGACATGATCGCGCAATGGGACGATGCCGTCAAAGCGATCCGCCCGCATGCGAGCTTCATTCCCAACATGGGCGGCGCTTCGCTGATGGAATTCGATCTCTCGGTCATCGCCAGGCACTGCCCCTTCCTCGTCGTCGACCATCAGGGCCGCAAGGGTCTGGAGCTCGGCTGGTCGGCTGGGCGCAACGGCAAGCGTATCCGCGCCACCTTCCCCGACCGCCCGGTCGTGCTGATCACCTCGATCGGCCCGGAGGAGGAATATCGCTGGAAGGATGCCGTCACCTCGGGCGAGGAGATGCAGCTCTGGATCAATGACGGCACCGCCCACGGTCTCTATGCCTGGTTCACCAAATTCAACGGTGTCGTGCCCGACAAACGCTGGGTCGATCCTGTAGCCGACGCATTCGGCCTGCAGGCAGCCGTCGAGCCGGTACTGGAAAGCATGAAGCCGACCGCCGAAATCGCCGTCATCGATCCCTCGACGACGCTGCGCCACTGGGCGCCGGAAGAGCGGCATTCCGCCGAGAAACCCGACCTCGGTCTCTATCACGCCCTTGTCGAAGCCCGGCTGCCCTTCGAGCTGCTCTCAGACCAGGTGCTGACCGAGGAAAACCTCGACCGCTTCAAGCTGATCATTCTCGCCAATGCCTCGTGCCTTTCGGATGCCCAGAACACCTCGATCCGCGCCTATGTCGATCGCGGCGGCAGCGTGATTGCCTCCTACGAGACGTCGTTGCGGGACGAATTCGGCAAGACGCGTGACGAGTTCGGTCTGACCGACGTGCTCGGCGCCAGATACGTCTCCGGCCCGCGCGGCATCGTCAAGAACACCTATGTCGCCCTTTCCGGCGATCACCCGATCAATCGCGGTTTCGACGGCGCCGAGCGCATCATGGGCGGCACCCGCCTGATCCACGCCGAACCCTCGGCCGATGCGAAGACTCCCTTCCTTTATATCCCTGACTTTCCCGATCTGCCGATGGAAGAGGTCTATTCGCGTGAAGAGCCGAAAGGTGCTGCCGTCATCGCCCGCGAGACTGGCAAGGGCGGACGCACGGTCTACATCCCCTGGAATATCGGCGAGATCTTCTGGGAGGTCTTTGCCGTCGATCATGCGCGGCTCATCGCCAACGCTGTCCATTGGGCACTCGGCAAGACGCCGCGTGTCACCGTCAAGGGCCAGGGCGTCATTGATCTGGCGCTGCGCGAAAACGGTGAGGGCCTGGCGCTCAGCCTCTTCAACCTCACCAACCCGATGATGATGAAAGGCCCGATCCGCGACAATTACCCTCTGGCAGCGCAGACCGTTTCGGTGGAAATTCCGGAGGGCAAGTCGGTGGCGAAGACATGGCTGGTCATTGCCGACCGCGCGGCAAGCTTCAGTGTGAAGGATGGACGCGCGCAGGTGGAGGTGCCTGGCATCGATCGGCTGGAGGTCCTGCATCTCACCTGGAAATGAGGTGACACGCGACGGAGGAGCGCTTTCGGCCTAGGGGCCGAAAGCGGGTGGATATCCGGGGGAAGCGCGTCACAGCGTTCCCGACGGGAGGAGAAACGTTTCGATGCTTGGCTATATCTTCAAGCGCGTGCTCTACATGATCCCGACCTTGTTTGGCATGTCGCTGATCTCGTTCCTGATCATCCAGCTGCCGCCGGGTGACTATCTGACGTCGATGATCGCCACGATGAGCGACAGCGGCCAGACCGTCGATCCCGCGCAGATCGAGCGGCTGAAGGAAATCTACGGCTTCGACGACCCCTTCTATGTCCAATATCTGAAATGGATCTGGGGCATCGTCAGCCGCGGCGACTTCGGCTACTCGTTCGAATGGGGCCAGCCGGTCTCCGGGCTGATCTGGGGCCGCATGGGCTCGACGCTGGTGATTTCGCTCTTGAGCCTGCTCTTCGTCTGGATCGTCGCTTTGCCAATCGGCATCTATTCCGCCGTCCGCCGCCACTCCGTCGGCGATCATGTCTTCACCTTCCTCGGCTTCATCGGCCTTGCCGTACCGAACTTCATCCTGGCGCTGACGCTGATGTACATCGCCTATAAATATCTCGGCCAGAGCGTCGGCGGGCTGATCTCGCCTGAATATGCCGAGGCGCCCTGGAGCCTCGCCAAGGCCGGCGATTTCCTCGCCCATCTCTGGATCCCGATCATCATCATCGGCGCATCGGGAACGGCAGCGATGATCCGTATCCTGCGCGCCAACCTGACCGACGAGCTGCACAAGCCCTATGTCGTCACCGCCCGCGCCAAGGGCCTGCCGGAATACAAGGTCATCCTCAAATATCCGGTCAGAATCGCGCTCAATCCCTTCGTCTCGGCAATCGGCTGGGTGCTGCCTCATCTTGTCTCCGGCGTGACGATCACCGCTATCGTGCTGAATCTTCCGACTGCCGGCCCGCTGCTTTTCCGCGCGCTGATCTCGCAGGACATGTATCTCGCCGGCAGCTTCATTCTGCTTTTGAGCGCGCTGACCCTTGTCGGCATGCTCCTGTCGGATCTGCTGCTGGCGCTGCTCGATCCGCGCATCCGGTTCAATTGAGGGGAATGCGATGAGCACGCACGAAACCTTCGGAAACCATGCTGGTCCGCTTCATACAGTTGCCGATGGCCCCTCGATCAGCCCGCTGAAACAGGGCAAGACCGTCTCGACGGCCGCGATCGGCCCCTGGCGGCTGGTCGCCGGCAAACTGATCCGTCAGAAGGTGGCGATGGTGGCCGGCGCTATCATCCTCTTCCTCTATCTGGTCGGCCTCTTTGCCGAATTCCTGGCGCCGGCTTTGCCGATGACCTCGCGGCCGCAATATACCTATGCCCCGCCACAGGGCTTCAGCTTCTTCGTCGAAAAGCCGGACGGCAGCTCGGAGTTCAACTTCCATGTGAAGGGCTACAAGGTCGAGATCGACAAGGTGGCGCTGCGCCGCACCTTCGTCGTCGACGACACCAAGGTCGTCCCGATCGGCTTCTTCGTCAAAGGCGCGGCCTACGATCTCTGGGGCCTGATCCCGATGAACCGCCACCTGATCGGCCCCCTCAACCAGAACGATCCGATGTATCTGCTCGGTGCCGACCGGCTCGGCCGCGACGTCTTCTCGCGCCTCGTCTACGGCACCCGCGTATCCATGTCGATCGGCCTCGTCGGCGTCGCCATGTCGCTGATCCTGGGCGTCGTGCTCGGCTCGATCTCCGGCTTCTACGGCGGCTGGGTGGATACGCTGATCCAGCGCGTCATCGAGGTCGTCAGCGCCATGCCGACCATCCCGCTATGGCTCGGTCTGGCGGCGGCGATCCCGCTGACATGGTCGCCGGTCAATGTCTATTTCGTCATCACGATCATCGTCTCGCTGCTCGGCTGGACCAGCTTGGCGCGGGAGGTGCGCGGCCGGTTCCTGGCGCTGCGCAGTGAGGATTTCGTCGTCGCCGCCCGGCTCGACGGATCGAGCGAAGCGCGGCTGATCTTCCGCCACATCCTGCCGTCGCTGACGAGCCACATCCTTGCGGTCGTGACACTGGCCGTGCCGACCATGATCGTCGCCGAGACCTCGCTTTCCTTCCTTGGCATCGGCCTCAAGCCGCCGGTCGTCAGTTGGGGCGTGCTGCTGCAGGACGCCCAGAACATCCGCACCGTCGCGACTGCGCCGTGGCTGTTGATCTGGCCGTCGCTCGCGGTCGTCGTCGCCGTCCTGTCCTTCAATTTCTTCGGTGACGGCCTGCGCGATGCCGCCGACCCTTATGACAATTGAGGAGGAAACTATGACTGATCTTTCAGACGACGTCGTTCTCTCCGTCGAAAACCTCTCGATCGATTTCAGGCTGCGCACCCACATCCTGCACGCCGTCGAAAATGTCAGCTTCGAGCTGAAGCGCGGTGAGACGCTGTGCCTCGTCGGCGAAAGCGGCTCCGGTAAAAGCGTCACCGCCCGCTCGCTGCTGCAGATCGTCGACAGCCCCGGCAGCATCGTTTCCGGCCGCATCCTGCTCAACAATGGCGACGCGATCACCGATATCGCCGCCTTGAAACCGTCGGATCGGGCAATGCGCGCCATCCGCGGCCGCCGCATCGGCCTGATCTTCCAGGAGCCGATGAGTTCACTGTCACCGGTCCACACCATCGGTTCGCAGATCATCGAGGCCGTTCGCCTGCACAGCAATCTCGATCATCGCGCCGCCCGCGAAAGGACCGTCGAACTGCTGCGCCAGGTCGAGATCCCGAACCCGGACAAGATGGTTGACCGCTACACCTTCGAATTCTCCGGCGGCATGCGCCAGCGCGCCATGATCGCCATGGCGCTTGCCGGCAATCCCGATATTCTCATCGCCGACGAACCGACGACGGCGCTCGACGTCACCACCCAGGCCGAAATCCTCGACCTGATCAAGCGGCTCCAGGTCGAGCGCGGCATGGCCATGCTGCTCATCACCCATGACATGGGGATCGTCGCCGAGGTGGCCGATGATGTCGCCGTCATGCGCTTCGGCCGCATCGTCGAGCGCGGACCGGTGGATGCGATCTACCATGCCGCCGAGCATCCCTATACCCGGCAGTTGCTGGCCTCAACGGTCAAGCTCACCCACCATGTCGAAGGCCGGCTGCCCGCCGTGGCACTGTCGCCGCAGGCGCCGGAGCCGATCCTGTCCGTCCGCAATCTCGGCAAGATCTACGGCTGGCACGGCAAATCAAACACGCTGCGCGCCGTCGACGACGCCAGCTTCGATCTTTATCCCGGCGAAAACCTCGGTATCGTCGGCGAAAGCGGCTCCGGCAAGACGACGCTCGGCCGGCTCATCCTGCGCACCGTCGAGCCGACATCGGGCAGCATCAGCTATCGCGGCAAGGACGGTGGCGAGATCGACGTCACGAAACTCACCAAGCGCGAACTCCGCACCTTCCACCGCGAAGTCCGCCTGGTTTTCCAGGATCCTTTCGCCTCGCTCAATCCGCGCATGACCGTCAAGGAAGTGATCGGCGATCCGCTTGTTGTCAACGGGCTGGCCAAGGGCAAGGCGCTGGAGGACCGCGTCGCCGAACTGATGCGCCTGGTCGGCCTCGACCCGATGGCCATGGAGCGTTATCCCCATGCCTTCTCCGGCGGGCAGCGCCAGCGCATCGGCATCGCCCGCGCCCTTGCGCTCGATCCGCGTATCATCATCGCCGACGAGGCGACGTCGGCACTCGACGTGTCGATCCGCAGCCAGATCCTCGATCTGCTGCTCGATATCCGCCAGCGGTTGAACCTGAGCTTCATCTTCATTTCGCACGACATTTCGGTCGTGCGTTATTTCTGTGATCGCGTCGCCGTCATGCATCGCGGCAAAATCGTCGAACTCGGCGAGGCTGAACAGATCTGCACCGCTCCCGAGGAGGCCTATACGAAGAGCCTCATCTCCGCCGTTCCCAATCCCGACCCTCGCGACAAGCGCATGCTGCACCGGCATCGTTTCGTCGCGCCTGCCAATATTTAAGGAGGATCCCGTGCCGAAATTTTCCGCCAACCTTTCCTTCCTCTACCAGGACCTGCCCTTTCTCGACCGCTTCACGGCAGCCGCAAAGGACGGCTTCGGCGCCCTCGAATATCTCGGACCCTATGCCGAACCGAAGCAGAAGGTTGCCGAGGCGCTGGAGGCGAGCGGCCTGAAACAGGCACTCTTCAACGTGCCATCAGGAGACTGGGCCGGCGGCGAGCGCGGCATCGCCTGCCTGCCGGACCGCGTAGAGGAGTTCCGCAACGGGATCGCGCAGGCGCTCGATTATGCCGCAGCGCTCGATTGCCGGCAGGTGAATGTCATCTCCGGGCTGGTGCCGAAGGGTGCGGACCTTCAAACGCTGGAAACGGTGCTGGTCGACAATCTGAAATATGCTGCAAAGCGTTGTGCCGACGCCGGCGTCAAGCTGCCGGTCGAGCCGATCAACCTGCGCGATATTCCTGGCTTCTTCCTGTCGACCACCGCTGATGCCGAACGCATTCTCGACCGGGTCGGCTCGGACAATCTCTACATCCAGTATGATTTCTACCACATGCAGATCATACAGGGCGACCTGGTCCCCACCTTCATCCGGCTGAAGGAGAGGATCGCCCATGTCCAGATCGCCGACAATCCTGGGCGCAACGAACCCGGCACTGGCGAGATCAATTACGGTTTCATCCTCTCCGAGCTTGATCGCCTCGGCTACGACGGCTGGATCGGCTGCGAGTACAAGCCGAAATCCGGCACCAGCGAAGGCCTCGGCTGGATGAAACCCTATCTGAAGTCAGCGAGGACAGCATGAACATCGGATTTATCGGACTGGGCGTCATGGGCCGCCCGTTGGCGGAACACCTGATCGACGCCAGCCACACGCTGCATCTGAGCCGCGTAAAGGAAACCTCGCAGCATCTCGTCGACAAGGGCGGCAAAGCCGCCGCCAGCGCCAGGGAGGTGGCGCACGCTTCCGACATCGTCATCCTGATGCTGCCGGATACACCGGATGTCGAGGCGGTGCTGTTCGGCGAAGAAGGCGTTGCGTCGGGGCTTACGGAAGGCAAGCTGGTTATCGACATGAGCTCGATCTCGCCGGTCGCCACCAAGGCTTTCGCCAAACGCATCGAAGCGCTCGGCTGCGATTATCTCGATGCTCCGGTCTCCGGCGGCGAGGTCGGCGCCAAGGCCGCCTCGCTGACGATCATGGTCGGCGGCAAGGAGCAGGCTTTCGAACGCGCCAAACCGCTTTTCGAGAAGATGGGCAAGAACATCACTCATGTCGGCGGCAGCGGCGACGGTCAGACGGCGAAGGTCGCCAACCAGATCATCGTCGGCCTGACGATCGAGGCGGTTGCCGAAGCGCTGCTCTTTGCCAGGAAGGCCGGCGCCGATCCGGCCAAGGTGCGCGCAGCACTGATGGGCGGCTTTGCCGCCTCGCGCATCCTCGAAGTGCATGGCGAGCGCATGGTCAAGGAGACCTTCGAGCCCGGCTTCCGCATCCGCCTGCACCGCAAGGACATGACGCTTGCCGTCGATGCCGCCCGAGCACTCGATCTGTCGCTGCCGAACACGGCCGCCACGCAACAGTTGATGAATGCCGCGATCGCCAACGGCGACGGCGAACGCGACCATTCCGCCCTCATCCGCACCCTGGAACTCCTCGCCGGAGGACCGCGCTAGATCAACGCTTTTTAGAACAGCCGGACGACATCTTCGATTGCCGACTGCCGGAGCCTTCTTTCCGGACGGCGAAGCCGTGTCCGAGCATCGACAGAGAAGGAGACGAAAATGCTCAACAAAGATATCCAGCTGCCCTACGGCGCCGTCTATTTCCGCAAGTCCAACCCGCCCCGCGAAGATTGGGAACGCGACTACACCGCCGCTGGGCAGGACGGCCTCAACATCTTCCGCCACTGGTTCATGTGGAGCGCGATCGAAACCGCCCCCGGCGTCTACGATTGGGAGGAATATGACCGTCAGATGGACCTTGCCGCCGCAAACGGCATCAAGACCGTTATCGCCGAATTGATCCATGCCGTGCCGGACTGGGCGGTGCGCAAATATGCTCATGCATTGCAGGTCAATGCCGACGGCACCAAACTCGGTTCCTATATGGGCGTCTCGTCGGCAACCGGCGGCTTCTCCAACAATGGCGGCGGCGCCGGCGCCTTGACGCTGAACTGCCCCGAAGTGAAGGAAGCCGCCGGCAAGTTCCTGACCGCGCTCGCCACCCGCTACAAGGATCATCCGGCGATCTATGGCTATGACGTCTGGAACGAGTGCAACTATTCCGCCGATGTCGATTACAGCCCCTATGCCAAATCAGCCTTTCGCAAATGGCTGGAGAAGAAGTACGGCAGCCTGAAGGTCCTGGCGAAAGCCTGGTACCGCTACAGCTATGCCGAATGGGACGATATCGAGCCGCCTGTGCACATGGCGCCCTACCCCGAATGCATCGACTGGCTGCAGTTTAAGCGCGACAATTTCTACGACCAGATGCAATGGCGCATCGACACGATCCGCGCCGTCGACGGCAAGAATGTGATCGCCGCCCACGGCATATCGGGCGCGATTCCCAACATGGCGGCCAACGGCTGCGACGACTGGCTCGCTGCCTCCAAGGTCGAGGTCTACGGCTTCACCTGGATCCAGGCCCGCAAGGGGTCGGAAGCCTGGAAGAACTGGTATGGCGTCGACATCAACCGCGCTGCCGCCCGCGGCAAGCCCTTCTGGCACGCCGAGCGCCAGGGCGGCCCACTCTGGCTGCAGCCGCAGGTGATCGGCCGCGACAAGGCGGATGGCCGCGTCGCCGAGCCCGAGGATATCCGCCTCTGGAGCATGACCTCGCTTGCCGGCGGCGCCCGCGGCGTGATCAATCTGCGCTGGCGCCCGCTGCTCGATGGCCCGCTCTTCGGCGCTTTCGGCTCCTACGGCATGGACGGCTCGCGCACGCCGCGCTCCGACATGGCAAGCGCCATGGCGAAATGGGCAAATGACAAGGCGCAAGGCCCCCTCTGGGAAGCAAAGCCCGTTCGCGGCGAGGTCGGCATCCTCGTCGTTCGCGAAACCCAGGAGTTCGATTACCTCCTGAACCACGACCGCAAGGAGAAGCCCTATCCCGAAGCCATGTGGGGCGCTTATCGTGCCTTCCTCGAAAATGGCGTGCAGCCGGACTGGGTGCATATCGACGATATCGCGGCCTATGACTTCCTTTATTTCCCCTATCCGATCATGTTCACATCTGAGCAGGCGAAACGCCTGAAAGCCTGGGTCGAAAACGGCGGCACGCTGATTGCCGAGGCATGCCCCGGCTATTTCGGCGATCGCGGCCATGTCGGCACCGTGCAGCCGAACATGGGCCTCGACGAGGTCTTCGGCGCGCGCGAGGAGGAAGTCGAATTCATGCCCGACATCGGCGACCGCATCCGTTTCGATCTCGACGGCGCGGCGGTCGACGGTGGTGGCTTCCTGCAGTCTTATCGGCTGACCGGCGGAACGGGACGCGGCCACTTCACCGACGGCCGTCTTGCCATCGTCGAAAACGCCTATGGCAAGGGCCGCACGCTGCTGATCGGCACCAATCCTTCCGTTGCCTATTACCGCACAGAGGGGAAGGCGAACGGTGCTTTCTTCGCTGAGCTCTTGAGATGGAGTGGGAAGAAGCGCCATGTGACTCTGTCGAATGCCGCACTCTTCGCCCGTATCCACGAGGGAGAAAAGGGCAGCTTCCTCTGGCTCGTCAATCCTACAAGGGCGGCGCAGAAGACCGAGGTGGCGCTCGCTCGAGGAGCGCTTGCGCAAAGCCAGGCAGTCTGGCCGATCGACCATATCGGCAATAGTGGCATCGAGGTGCCGCCGCGCGATGTGCTGATCCTGCCGCTCGATAGCTGAAATTTCAGGATGCGGATGAACTGGCGCCTTCGGCAAAGGCTTCAAGCTCGGGGTCGAAGTCGACCTCAACGACATTGTTGAAGACGGCGGTCGCCAGCATGATGCCGGCAAAGGCGACGAGATCGACGAGCACCTTGGTCTCGTAGCGCTCTTTCAGCTTTGCCCAGAGTTCGGCGGGAACAGCGTTGGAATCGGCGACGATCGCCTTACCGAAGGCGTCGAGCAGCGCTTCCTCGTCTGAGAACTCCAGCGCATCGGGATTGAAACCCTTGTTGATCAGCGCCCGGCGAAAGAAGGTGATGGCGATCTTCGATTTCGCCGCCTTCGAGATCGCATGCGAGAAGATCCAGATTGCCCGGTCACTGACAGCAGGATCGAGCTCGGCCCGCAGCGTGAACCATTCGGCATAGATACGGTGGGCGGCGGGCGAATGCAGCAGCGTCCGCTTCATGTTGGTCATCCGGCCGCGCAGCCTGACTTCCTCGTCATGCGCCGCACGAACCTCTTCCGAAGCGGTGTCATAGTCGATTTGCGGGAGGTGGCTCATCGGGTCCGTTCTTTCCTTTGTGCGCAGAAGCTATCGGGCCGAGACGTTATGCGGCTGCGCAGCGGCAAATCCGCTTGGCCACCGCCCGGCTCAAGCCTAGACTGATCAAATCGAAGCTGGAGGCAAGGCATGAGCGACCACCACGAGCATCATCATGTCGACTGGCGGGAACATGGCGTCAAGGTCATTCCCGGCAATTCGCTCGATCCTAACACCGCGCAGACGCCGGGCATGAACCGTGCGACCGCGATCAACAATGCGCGCGCCGGGGCCGAGAAGATCTGGGCCGGCACGGTGACGATCCATGCCAACGCCAAGACTGGCGCCCATCACCATGGCGATCTCGAAAGCATCATCTACGTGGTCAAGGGCAAGGCCCGCATGCGCTGGGGCGAGCATCTGGAATATACCGCCGAGGCCGGCCCCGGCGACTTCATCTATGTTCCGCCCTATGTGCCGCATCAGGAGATCAACGCCAGCCGCGACGAGACGCTGGAATGCGTTCTCGTCCGCTCAGGCCAGGAACCGGTCGTCGTCAACCTCGACATCGAGCCGGTCGAAAAGCCGGAGGACGTCGCGTGGATCGACCCGATCCACCGTTAGAGCAATTCGCCTTCGAGCAAGCGGCTGACATCCTCAGCCGCCAAACGCTCTGCCGAGATCATCGCAGGCTGCTTCAGGCGTGAACGGCACCTGCACCTGCTGTAACCGGGTTCTCGATGATCCGGCCGGTATCGGCGGCATAGAGGTGGATCTGGTCGTAATCGATCGCGATGCCGATCGGATCGCCCGACTTCACCTTCACGGTCTCAGTCAGCGCCACGGCAAAGGGCAGTCCATCGAAATCGGCGTGGACGATGCGGCTTGCGCCGAGCTCTTCGATGAAATCAGCCGTTGCGACAAGGGCACCGGGCGCATCCGGGGCCACCAGCCGGGCGGCCTCGGCGCGCATGCCGAGCACGACGCGTTTGCCTTTCAGCGGTGCGCCGCGCTCGCGCGGCAGCGCGACCTTGCGGCTTTGATCGTAGACGAAGACGCCCTCATCATTGATCGTGCCCTCGAGCAGGTTCATCGCCGGCGTGCCGACGAAGCCCGCGACGAAGCGCGAGACCGGATGATGATAGACCTCCTCCGGCGTGCCGACCTGCTCCACCCTGCCGCCGTTCATCACCACCAGCCGGTCGGCCAGCGTCATCGCCTCGGTCTGGTCATGCGTGACGAAGATCGACGTGGCGCCGAGGCGGCGGTGCAGGCGGCGGATTTCGGCGCGCATGGCGATACGCAGCTTAGCGTCGAGGTTCGACAGCGGCTCGTCGAAGAGAAACACCTTCGGTTCGCGGATCATCGCGCGGCCCATGGCGACGCGCTGGCGCTGACCGCCGGAAAGAGCGGCGGGCCGGCGTTCAAGGAAGGGTTCGAGGCTGAGCGCCTTGGCGACCTCGCCGATGCGCCGCTGACGCTCCGCCTTCGAAACGCCGGCCACCTTCAATGCGTAGCCGATATTCTCGGCAACGCTCATATGCGGATAAAGCGCATAGTTTTGGAACACCATCGCACAGCCGCGCTCGCGTGGCTCCAACTGGTTGACGATGCGCCCGTCAATGGCGATTTCACCGCCGGTGATTTCCTCGAGGCCGGCGATCATGCGCAGCAGCGTGGACTTGCCGCAGCCGGACGGGCCGAGGATGACGATGAACTCGCCCGACTGAATGTCGAGATCGACGCCGTGAACAACGGGGGTCTTGCCGTAGTTTTTCTTCACGCCACGAATGGAGATCGGTGCCAAGGGAGTACTCCTTCACTTCTCGGTGGAGATAAGGCCGCGTACGAACCAGCGCTGCATCAGAATGACGAGGATCAATGGCGGCGACATGATGATCAGGGTTCCGGCCATGGCGACGTTCCAGTCGGGCAGGCCGAATTCGGACGGGATGAGGGTCTTGAGCTGCGTCACAGCGATGCCGAAATTCGGATCGGTGGTAATCAGCAGCGGCCAAAGATACTGGTTCCAGGCCCAGACGAACATGATGGTGAAGAGCGCGATCATATTTGGGCGCGAAAGCGGCAGCAGAATGTCCCAGAAAAACCGGACCGGGCCCGATCCGTCCATCTTCGAAGCCTCGGCAAGCTCGTCCGGAACCGTCAGGTAGAACTGCCGGTAGAGGAAGGTGCCGGTCGCGGTTGCAACCAGCGGCAGAACGAGACCGGGGTAGGAATTCAGCAGGCCCCATTCGAGCTTAATCTGGATCCCGGTGATCTGCGCGACGAGCCAGCTCATGCCGGTAATGTCCAGGATCGTCTGGAAAGGCTGCAGCGCGTTGGCCGCGATCGAATAGGTCGGCACGATGCGGACTTCCAGCGGCAGCATCAACGTGATGAAGATGATCCAGAAAATCACATACCGGCCGCGGAAGCGGAAGTAGACGATCGAGAAGGCTGCCATGGAAGACAGCATGACCTTGCCGGCGCCGACGGTTGCGGCGAAGATGATGCTGTGGAACAGCTTGTTGCCGAGATCGGCGCGAACCCAGGCGGTCTGCGCGTTTTCCCAGAAATGCGAGCCCGGCATCAGCGGTAGCGGCACGCGATTGACCGTCTCCAGATCAAGCGTCGAGGCGATGATAACAATGGCGAAAGGCAGAAGCGCGATCACCATGCCAAGCGCGAGAAGCGTATAACAGATGAAGTTGAATATCGGCGTGCGTTCGATCATGTCCGCGACCTCACTTGTAGTGCACGCGCCGCTCGATGAAGCGGAACTGGAAGATGGTGAGCAGGACAACGAGCACCATCAGAATGATGGACTGCGCTGCAGCGCCCGAATAGTCGAGACCTCTGAAGCCGTCGAAATAGATCTTGTAGACCATGAGTTCGGTGGCGCGCGCCGGGCCGCCCTGCGTCATGACGTCGACGATACCGAAGGAATCCTGGAAACTCTCGGTGATGTTGATGACGAGCAGGAAGAACAGCGTCGGCGTCAGCAGGGGCAGCTGGATATCCCAGATCCGGCGCATCGGCCCCGAACCGTCCATTGCGGCGGCCTCGATCAGCGAGCGCGGAATGCCTTGCAGCGCCGAGAGGAAGAAGATGAAGTTGTAGCCGATATATTTCCAGGAGAAGGCGACGATGACCGCGATCATCGCGTCCTTGCCGTCGAGTGCGGGGTTCCAGAGGCCGGGCCAGACGTGGTTGATGACAGACAGAAGGCCGGCCTCCGGCGCCAGGATGAAGCGGAAGGCGAGGCCGAGAGCGGGAGCAGCAATCGCGTAGGGCCAGATGAAGACTGACCGGTAGACCTTGTGGCCGCGCAGTTCACGATCCGTCAAAAGCGCCAGGATCAGCGCCAGACCCATGGCAATGGCAGTCGAGCTGAAGCCGAAGATCATGCTGCGGGTAATCGAGTCCCAATAGATCGGATCGGTGAGCAGCTGTCTGAAATTGTCGAAACCGACCCAGGCATTACCGCCGCCCCATGGCTGCTCGAGCGTGAACGCCCAATAGAGCGCCTGCGCGCTCGGCCAATAGAAGAAGACGAAGATCAGCAACAGCATCGGAAATGCGAAGAGCAGTCCGATCGTCGTTGAGGAGAAAGTGACGCGCTTTTCCATGGGTGGTCGTTTTCGTCCTGGTTTGGTTTAAAGCATGTCGCGCAAAAGTGTGCAGCGGTTTTGCGGTAACGACATGCGTCAAAATAAAGATCTAAAGCGCGACGGGCGCGCTTTAGGCGCGGGCGGCGAGTTCCCATCCGCGGCCGACTGAAGAACTTACAAAAACGCACCCGGCACGCGAAACGCGGGCCGGGTGCGGCTTATATCAAACGATCATGGGAGCTGAACGTTCTTGTAGGTCTGCTGGAAGCGGCGCAGCAGCGTATTGCCGCGTTCGGCAGCGCTGTCGAGCGAAGCCTGGACATCGGCATTGTTGACGAAGATTGCCTGCAGACCATTGGCGATTTCGGTGCGGACCTGCAGCAGGCCACCGAGGCGGATGCCATGCGGAGCCGCATCGTCAGCAGGCGATGCGGTCAGGCTCTGAATGGCGAGTTCGCGGCCAGCATAAGGAGCCTTGTCGTAAAAGCCCTGCTTCTTCAGATATTCGAAGCCGGAGTTACGAACCGGGATGTAGCCGGTAACGGTCGACCAGGTAAGAGCTTCTTCCGGCTTTGCAATGAAGTTGAAGAAGGCAGCGGCAGCCTTGTATTCGGCATCGGAATGACCCTTCAGAACCCAGAGCGAAGCGCCGCCGACGTAAGAGCTGTGACGGCTTGCATCGCCGTAGGTCGGGAGCATGGCAACATCCCAGTTCATGCCCTGCTTGGCGGTGCGGCCGACGTTGCCGTGATCGCCGACCGAGGTCAGGATGACCTGGCAATCGCTAGCGGCAAAGGCTTCGACGAAGGTCTGGCCCACAGCCTTGTTCTTGATGACGACAAGCTTGTTGTCGTACCAGGACTTGAGGTCCTTGATGTAGCTGACGAGAAGCGGGTTCTTGTTGAACACCAACTCGGCGTCGAGACCTTCAAAGCCGTTCTTCTTCGTGGCGATGGCTTCGCCGTTGACGGCTTCGAACTGCTCGATGTACTGCCAGACTTCGTTGTTGGAGATGTCAAAGCCGAGCGGGCAAGCATAGCCTGCATCCTTCAGAGCCTTGAGGTCCTCGCCTGCTTCCTTCCAGGTTGCCGGAGCATGATCCTTGCCGATCTTGGCGAAGGCGTCCTTGTTCCAGTAGAGAAGAGCGGTCGAGGAGTTGAAGGGGAAGGAGTACATCTCGCCCTTCGATGTCGCGTAGTAGCCGGAGATACCGGAGAAGTAGTCCTTCCAATCGACGGTATAGCCCATGTCGCTCATCAGCTTGTTGGCCGGGTAGTAGGCGCCGGAGAGCATGATGTCGAGGGTGCCGGCGTCGGAGACCTGGGCGATGGTCGGCTGCTTGCCGGCGCGGAAGGCAGCGATAGTGTTCTGCAGGGACGCGTCGTAGCTGCCCTGGCTGGTGCAGACGACTTCGTAGTCGGCCTGCGACTGGTTGAAGCGATCGCACTGCTCCTGGACACGCTTTGCGATGTCACCGGAATTGCCGAACCAGAAGTCAATCTTGGTCTTATCGGCGGCGGCAGCGGGACCAGCAAGAAACGCTGTAGCGAGAAGGGCGCCAACGGCGCCGAGAAGCTTGGCTTGCATGAGAACCTCGAACGTAAAAGGGACGCGCACTTTCAGCGCACGCCCTATTAGCTGGTTCAAATTGCGTCTACCAATGAAGATTACATGACATGAAATGATCGAAACCTAGTTGTCACAAAACCTTCATACAATTGTTATTCGCCAATCTCGGGGAAATATTTACAGAAATTTCGTCGATTGCTTCAGCATGCTGTCAATAAATTACACCTGTATTCGGCAAAATGGATACTCTGGGGGTACTTAATATTTATTTATATTACGACGGAGTGCGGTTATTCGCCTGCTCCGCTGCAACGAAACTTGCAAAACCACTGACATTTTTGCCGTTGCACTGGTGTGCAACCTGAGGATTTAAGCCTCAGGATTGAAGGGAATCCTTCAGGATCGCCGCAAAACGCGGATCGAATGCACGGCTGATCGGTCCGGCGGCAGCACCAAGCGCCACCGACCAGGGATCGGCCATGCCGGGCTGCAGGCGCGGCAGCGTCCGGCCGCGACGTTCGGCGATCGAGGGCAGCAACGGGCCGATTGCCGCAATCAACCTGTTCACCAGCGCCTCCGGCGCGCTGCCGCAGAGGATCACCGTCTGCGGATCGAACAGCGTCTCAAGGAGATGGATGCTCCAGCGCAGATCCACTGCGGCCGCCTCGACCCAGGCGTGGATGCTTTGATCGCCCCTTAAGGCAAGATCGTTGATCCTTGCATAAAGGCCGGGATCGGCGGGATCGATCGACAGATGCTGGTAGAGCGAGGCGAGCGAAGCACGATGCTCGAGCGGCGTCGATTTGCCGTCGGCAAACAGCAGTGCCATGCCGATCTCGCCGGCATTGCCGTTGGCGCCGCGGTATAGCTCGCCATTCAGGATGAGGCCGGCGCCGATGCCATAACCGACGAAGAGGCAGACGGCATGGTCGATGCCGTGGGCAGCTCCCACCATGCGCTCGGCGGTCGCCGCCGCCGCCGCATCGTTCTGCAGGCCGACATTGAGCCCGGTGCCGGCGGTCAGCGTTTCCAACAACGGAAATTTTTGCCAGGCCTCCATCATCCACGGATCGTCGCCGCTGCCGGCAACCCCGAAAGGCCCCGGCATGGCGGCACCCAGGCCGACCAGCCGCTTTTCCGATTGCTCAACGATCCCGGCAAGCTTTGACCGCACGCCGGCGACGAGATCGAGAATGACCTTCGCCCCTGTCGTCGGACCTCCGGGCGGAAGGCCGGCCTCATCACGCACGAGAACGCTGCCGACGAGATCCACGGCGACCGCCCGCGTCACATGCCGATCGATCTGCAGGCCGATCGCAAAGGCGCCTTCGGGCACGAGACGATAGGGTGTCGACGGCTGCCCCCTGCCCCTCCTCACCGCCTCTTGCGAACTGACGAGACCGTCGCGCTCGAGTTCCTCGATGATATTGGACACCGTCTGTTTGGTCAGCCGCGTCGCCCGTGCCAGATCGGCGCGTGAAAGCGCACCGTTGATCCTCAGGGCATCGATCATCACGCGCCGGTTATGCGCGCTGGTGCCTTCGTGATTGGTGCCGCTCTTGGCCCGGATCGGGCGGCTGTCATTCATGTGCAATTCCCTCTTGACTCCAATAGAATGTTGAAGAAGTAATAAGTCAAGACATTTGACTTAATGAGGAACCGGAGAGTTCCAGGGAACGCAGGGGCCTAACAAGGGCTCCGACGACGCTCCGAGACGACGAACCGGCACGTTTTCGCGCGTGCCTTCTCGAACGCCGATGGCGGAGGACCGCCCTCGGCAATGCGTAAATGTCAAAAACTGGAGGCTGCAATGCTGAAATCCTTTAACAAGACGCTTCTGGGTGCGGCCTTGATCGGCGCATCCCTTGCGCCGCACGCTTTCGCCGAAACGACGCTGAACGCGCTTTTCATGGCGCAGGCCGCCTATAGCGAGGCCGATGTGCGCGCCATGACCGACGCCTTCGCCAAGGCGAACCCCGATATCAAGGTCAATCTCGAATTCGTTCCCTATGAAGGCCTGCACGACAAGACAGTGCTGGCGCAGGGTTCCGGCAGCGGCTACGACGTCGTCCTCTTCGACGTCATCTGGCCGGCCGAATACGCCACCAACAAAGTGCTGGTCGACGTCTCCTCGCGCCTCACCGACGAGATGAAGAAGGGCGTGCTGCCGGGTGCCTGGACCACCGTGCAATATGACGGCAAATATTACGGCATGCCGTGGATCCTCGACACCAAATACCTGTTCTACAACAAGGAAATCCTCGAAAAGGCTGGCATCAAGGCTCCGCCCAAGACCTGGGACGAGCTGACCGAGCAGGCAAAGACGATCAAGGACAAAGGCCTGCTCGCGACGCCGATCGCCTGGAGCTGGTCGCAGGCCGAAGCCGCGATCTGCGACTACACCACGCTCGTCAGCGCCTATGGCGGCGATTTCCTGAAAGACGGCAAGCCGGCCTTCCAGACCGGCGGCGGCCTCGATGCGCTGAAATACATGGTTTCCAGCTATTCCTCGGGCCTCACCAATCCGAACTCCAAGGAATTCCTCGAAGAGGACGTCCGCAAGGTCTTCGAAAACGGCGATGCCGCCTTCGCGCTGAACTGGACCTACATGTACAACATGGCCAACAATCCGAAGGACAGCAAGGTCGCGGGCAAGGTCGGCGTCGTGCCGGCGCCGGGTATTGCCGGCAAGAGCGAGGCTTCGGCCGTCAACGGCTCGATGGGTCTCGGCATCACCTCAGCCAGCCAGCATCCTGATGAGGCCTGGAAATACATCACCTTCATGACCTCGCAGGCGACGCAGAATGCCTATGCCAAGCTCAGCCTGCCGATCTGGGCATCCTCCTACGAGGATCCGGCCGTCACCAAGGGACAGGAAGAGCTGATCTCCGCCGCCAAGATCGGCCTTGCCGCCATGTATCCGCGCCCGACGACGCCGAAATATCAGGAGCTTTCGACCGCGCTGCAGCAGGCGATCCAGGAAGCGCTGCTTGGCCAGTCCTCGCCCGAGGACGCGCTGAAGTCGGCCGCCGACAATAGCGGCCTCTGATCAAGCATGAAATCCCGGGCGGCGCCTGCCGTCGCCCGGTCTCCAGAACCTATGAAGAATAAGGGTCGCCTCGATGTCGAGCACTTGGCTGACAACGCGCGCATGGCTTTTGATGCTGCCGCTTCTCGTGGTCATGATATCAGTCATCGGCTGGCCTCTGATCGATACCGTCGGCCTCTCCTTCACCGACGCCAAGCTGGTCGGCACCGAAGGCAGCTTCGTCGGCATCGACAATTACGTGAAGATGATCTCCGGTTCGAATTTCCAGCGCACGCTCGTCACCACCGCATGGTTCGCGATCGTCTCGGTCGCCGCCGAAATGGTGATCGGCGTGCTCGCCGCTCTGCTGCTGAACCAGCAATTCCGCGGTCGCACCGCGCTTCGCGCCCTGATGATCCTGCCCTGGGCGCTGCCGACCGTCGTCAACGCCACGCTCTGGCGGCTGATCTACAATCCGGAATACGGCGCGCTGAACGCCGCTCTGACCCAACTCGGCCTGCTAGAGGCCTACCGCTCCTGGCTCGGCGAACCGGGCACGGCGCTCGCGGCCCTCATCGTCGCCGATTGCTGGAAAAATTTTCCGCTGGTGGCGCTGATCGCGCTGGCCGCGCTCCAGGCCGTGCCGCGCGACATCACCGCCGCCTCGCTGGTCGACGGCGCCGGCGCTTTCGCCCGTTTCCGCTTCGTCATCTTGCCCTATCTCGCCGGTCCATTGATGGTGGCCCTGGTGCTGCGCACGATCGAGGCCTTCAAAGTGTTCGACATCATCTGGGTCATGACCCGCGGCGGCCCGGCCAACAGCACGCGCACACTGTCGATCCTGGTCTATCAGGAAGCCTTCTCCTTCCAGCGGGCGGGCTCCGGCGCCTCGCTGGCATTGATTGTCACGTTGCTGGTGACGCTGCTTGCTGCCGGCTACGCCGCTCTGGTGCGCAAGACGGCGGGGAGTGCTGCCTGATGGAACGCCAGAGCCCGCTCTTTTCCACCTTCATATATGTCTGCGCGCTGCTGCTTGCCGCCGTCATCCTCGCGCCGATCCTGTGGCTGTTCATCATGAGCATCTCGCCGGCCGCCGACCTTGCGGCAAAGCCGCTGCGTTGGTGGCCGCAGACGGCGGATTTCTCGCGCTACGGCGTGCTGCTCTCGACGCTCGAAAACAGCGCCGGCGCCGCCTTCACCTCGTCGCTGCGCAACAGCATCGAGGTGGCGGGCATGGCGACGATCGCCGCCATCGTGCTCGCCATACCGGCCGGCTGGGCCGTGTCGCGCACGCCTGCTGTGGGATGGTCGCTGTCGATGGTCATCGCCACCTATATGCTGCCGCCGGTGGCGCTCGCCGTGCCGCTTTACATGGGCCTTTCCTATCTCGGCATGCTGAACAACGTCTTCGGTCTCGCCCTCGTCTATCTCACCATCCTTGCGCCCTTCACCACTTGGCTGATGAAGTCGGGCTTCGATTCCATCCCGAGGGAGATCGAATCCGCCGCGATGATCGACGGCGCCGGCCTGTTCCAGACGCTCAGGATCATCACGCTGCCGCTCGCCGCCCCCGTGGTCGCGACGTCCAGCCTCTTTGCCTTCCTGCTTGCCTGGGATGAATTCTTCTATGCGCTGCTCTTCACTTCCGACCAGCGCGCCAAGACGCTGACCGTCGCCATTGCCGATCTCGCCGGCGGCCGCGTTTCCGATTACGGACTGATCGCGACGGCAGGTGTGCTCGCCGCCCTGCCCCCGGTGCTGATCGGTCTCGTCATGCAACGCGCCCTGATTTCGGGGCTCACCAGCGGCGGCGTCAAGGG
>NZ_VSZV01000049.1:0-1706 GCF_008919455.1 Rhizobium sp. PEPV16 | reverse complement strand
GGCGCCTGCCATGACAGAAACTTCCGCCGATTCGTCCGCCTGCCAGAACAGCGCGGAGCCGCAATTCGAGCAGAAGCCGCGCTGCGCCTCTTCGCTCGACCGGTACCAACGGACCGCCTCGGTGCCATCAACCGAAAGAGCCGTGCGGGCCACGTTGACCGCGGCGTAATAAAACCCCGTCTGCCGGCGGCACTGCGAGCAATGGCAGCCGACCACGGGTCCTGGCTTCGCCGTCGTTGAAAATCGCACGGCGCCGCAAAGGCAGCCACCTGTATGCCGTTCGGCCATCATCGCTCTCCCGTTTATGACCGAATGTTGCCGCCGATCGCCCTTGGCGTCAAATCCATTCCGTTCAACGAAATCATCAGAAATCTTGAAAATCGCCGGCCTTATGCATGCTTGGTCAGCGCGAACACCTGTTGCTCGACGACAACAGCCGCCAACCTCATCTCATCCCGGCATTGAATCGCCGGCTATTGTCGGCGATACTTAAGGTCCAATTCATTCGACCCCCGGGAGACTGACATGAGAGCGACCCTGTCCGAACTGAAAGGAAACATCCCCCACAAGGACATTCAGCTTCATGAACATTCGGTTCTCCCGCGCGAGGAAAAGCTCGCGACGCCATAACCTCTTCCCGAGATTCTTCCGCGACAATGCGAATGCCGGCGACCGCGAGCGGCGTTGGTCGCGTATGCGCAAATTCCTCTCCTACTATCGTCCGCATTTGCCTTTGCTGCTGGCGGATCTACTTTGCGCCATCCTGGTCGCCGGCACGGCGGTCGCCCTGCCGCTCTGCGCCAACATCGTCACGAGCCGCCTTCTGGCTCTGCCCGACGCGCCACAGGCCTTCGCACACATCCTTGCAATGGGCGGCGTCATGCTGGCCGTGCTGGCGGTCCAGATCGTCGCCATCTTCTTCGTCGATTATCGCGGCCATGTGATGGGCGCGCGCATCGAAGCGACGGTGCGCCAAGAACTCTTCGAGCACTGCCAGAAGCTCTCGTTCAGTTTTTACGACCGCCAGCGCACCGGCCAGCTGATGAGCCGCATCACCAATGACAGCCTGTGGCTGGGTGAGCTCTTTCATCATGGCCCCGAGGATCTTTCCATCGCCGTACTCAAATACGGCGGGGCCATGCTGGTGCTGTTCTTCATCGATCCGCCATTGGCAGCTCTCATCCTGCTGCTCACTCCGGCGGCGGTCGCCTATGCGCTCTATTTCAACCGGCGCATGAACCGCGCGCTCGAAGCCAGCAAACGGCAGATCGCCGCCGTCAACGAGCGGGTGGAGGATGCACTTGCGGGCATCCGCGTCGTCCAGTCCTTTGCCAACGAGGCGCTGGAGAAGGAACGCTTCGCCGAGCAGAACCGGCGCTTCCTGCAAAGCCGCGCCGAGGGCTACCGCAGCGAAGCCTGGTTTTCGGTCGGCACCGAAACCTTCGCCCAGCTGGTAACCATATTGGTGATCATCGTCGGCGGCCTGCGCATCCTGGCGGCGGAGCTGACCGTGCCTGATATGCTGACCTTCCTGCTTTGTGTCGCCGTGCTGGTCGATCCCGTGCAGCGGCTGGCGAATTTCGTGCGCCTCTGGCAGGAGGGTTATACCGGCTTCGTCAGGGCCATGGAGATCCTGGAGATCGCGCCCGATATCACCGATCGGCCGGCGGCGCTTCCGATGCCGGCACCAAGAGGCGAGATCAGTT
>NZ_VSZV01000036.1:0-1261 GCF_008919455.1 Rhizobium sp. PEPV16 | reverse complement strand
TGCGAGGCAGCGGAACGGCCGCCGCATCCGCGGTGCGGGATAACCGCATTGCTTCGAACACATGAAGGAACGCCAAGCATGGCAGCTCTGCGTCAGATCGCATTCTATGGAAAGGACGGAATTGGCAAGTCCGCTAACAAAATTGTCTCCGCCGCCGAAGCCGTGAGGCCTTGCTCCGGCAGAGCCGGTAATTTTGTATGACGCGGCAGGCTAATGGCCGTTGACGTTCCTGCCGTATGATCATAAATATACCACATGACGGTTTAATACCGTCACAGTTTAGATACACCGTCAGGTTTAGCATGACACAGTCTGTTAATTCACCCTCCTCGTTATCAACCAACCAGCGCCTTGCCGACATGTGGAACTTCGACCGGCAGGTCTACGCGCTGATGGCGGCCTGGATGGACGTCGGCCAGCGCATGGCGGCCTATCACGCCATAGCCTCCGTGCCGTGGAGCAAGGCCTATGAACGCAGCGCGACGCTCGCCGACACGAAGGAAGGAGACGCCGAGGATTTCGGCTGGCGCAAGGCCTTCGACAAATGGAGGGACATTGCGAACGAGGAACTGATCAGCAATCTGCGCTCTAAGGATTTCCTCGCCACGCAGCGCGAATGGCTGCTCGCCGGGCTGGAGCTGCGCACCCGCCAGCAGCAAATGACCGACAGCGTCGCGAAGCTGTTAGGCGTTCCGAGCCAGCACGACTTCGACGAGCTGACGCGGCAGTTCACGGAACTCAGGCGGGAGGTGCGCGCCAGCATCAGGGCACAGCGCGATGAAGTCGAAGGTGCGCGCGGTATCGCCACACAACCAGGAAAGGGATGAGCGATGACCGAACCCCGCAAAACCGCCTTCAACAGCTTCCTGAAGGATTTCGCCGAGAATGTCGGCAAGTTTCACAAGGGGGCGGACGTGCTCGCCGGCATCCGCGACGAGGATGTCGATGTCGGAACAACCCCGAAGACGCTCGTCATGCGCCGCGACAAGGTGAAGCTGTTTCGCTACGAGCCGACGGTCAAGCGCACCGTTGAGACGCCGGTCCTCATCGTCTATAGCCTGGTCGGCCGCTACACTATCGCGGACCTCCAGCCCGACCGCTCGCTGGTGCGTAGCCTGCTCGCCGAGGGCGTCGACGTCTGGCTGATCGAATGGGGCAAGCCTGGCCGCGCCGAGCGTTGCCTGACGATGGACGACTATGTCGACGACTATATCGACGAGGCGGTGCACCGGATCTGCCGCGAGACGGGCCATGACAAGGT
>NZ_VSZV01000024.1:0-865 GCF_008919455.1 Rhizobium sp. PEPV16 | reverse complement strand
GCATCGACAGCTCGATATCCTCTTCGAATGAGGGCGGGTTGGGTCCCCACCAGCCCTTCCAGGCATCATCCGGCCAATCACCGCGGATAGGCCCGAACATGTTGCGTCCGAGAATGAAGGCGCTGAAATTGGCCATGCCGCGGGCCGCATAACCCTCGTCGATGCCTTCAGAACCGCCGTCCTTTCCGATCATCGCGCGGAAGGTGCGGGTACGGAAAAACCATTCGAACATCTCCGTTCCCCGCTTGCCCAGCGGATCGGTCGTGCTTTGCTCCGGCCCGGCGCCGAAACCATCCACGGAAAGCGAAAATGCTGCGAGACGCACCTTCGACGTGCTGCTCTCCTCCACCTGATTGCATACCGAAACTAGTTGCGTTGTCGCATAAGTGATCCTATATTGCAACCAGTTTTAAGGAGAGAATTCGTGGATATTGAACTGCGGTCGGGCTGCCCGATCAACCTGACGATGGAAGTGCTGGGCGATCGGTGGAGTCTCATCATCATCAGGGACATCATGTTCGGCAACCGCCGCCATTTCCGCGATCTTCTGACCCATTCGGAGGAGGGCATTGCCTCCAACATTCTGGCTGCCAGGCTGAAGCGTCTGCTTTCGCTCGGATTCATCAGCAAGCGGGACGACCCGAGCCACAGCCAGAAAGCGATCTACAGCCTGGCGGAGCCGGCGATCCAGCTCGTGCCGGTCTTTGCCATGATCGGCGCCTGGGGACGGCGGCATCTGCCTGTGAGCGAGGAGCTGAGCATCCGTGCGCAGCTTCTCGAAGAAGGCGGGCCGCCGCTGTGGGACGAATTTATGGAGGATCTCCGGCAGATCCACATCGTCGACCCGATCGGCGGCGCCAACGGT
>NZ_VSZV01000168.1:0-9064 GCF_008919455.1 Rhizobium sp. PEPV16 | reverse complement strand
TGCCTGAAACCGACGCGCCACAGCTGGGGCAGAAGGCAAAATCGGGCTGACAGGGATAGCCGCAGGCAGCGCACGAGATCGGTTGCCTTGCGCCGCATCGCGGACAGAAAGCAAAACCGCTCTGAATATTGAACCCGCAGCCGGCGCACTCCATCGCACGCGTCTCACGAAAGCCCAAACTGTTACGGCTATTTCAGCCGCAACCAGCGGGCCTCAAAACAGGAACAAGCATGAACCTGCTGCCCCAGGCCCGCAAGCACTAAACAAACGGCGAACCGACGATGATGATCCTGTTCGCAACATCTTTAAGCCAGCCGAGTCGCCGAGCGAGGTTCGAGAAACCATGTCACGATTGAATTCTTTGTGATGAATATGGACAATATATGCTACGCTGCACCACGATAGAGGAAGAACGAAAGGGTATGCCCATGGCATCGGGCAGCATTCATGTGAAGGTCAGCGGCGTGCTGCAAGATCACATTCAGCAGCAGATCGGTGACGACGGCCTCTATGAGAATGCGAGCGAGTACATTCGCGCCCTGATCCGACGCGATTTGCAAACGCGCGACGAGGCATGGGATGGCCTGCAAAAGGAGCTTGCACCCGCAATGCGTGCCGACGACAGCGAGTTTGTCGTCGTTTCCGCTGAAGACGTTATCCGCCGCAACAAGCGCCGCTGAGCATGGTAGCCTATCGGTTTTATCCACGCGCTGACGCCGCGCAGGACAAGATTTGGCGTGACACTTTCGAAGCGTGGGGAGAAAAACAGGCAGATGCGTACATTCTCGGGCTGCATGTTTATTTGCAGCGTTTATGCGAAGATCACCTGATCTGGCGACAGCTTCCGCAACGGTTGGCAGTTCCCGCTGACATCAGGCGTCGGGCCTATTTCAGCCGCTATGAGCATCACTACCTATTCTTTCGTGAGCTTGAGAACGGTGATCCTGGCGTCATGAGCATTCTTCACGAACGGATGGATTTACCGGTGCGGCTTAAAGAGGACTTGGCCGCTCTTTCAAACAAAGAGTCGTGACACAGCATCTTTGATCAGAAGCGGGCTGAAGAAAATCGATCTCATAGAACGGCATAAATCCATGATCGAGACGCCAGTCTCGATCATGAGGTCTTCGGCTAGGATAGACGATGACTGCGGGCTGCACGATCGCACGGCTTGCTTTTGGGGTGTTCGATCATCAGCCGTTACTGCCGATGGGTATCGGTCAGCCTTGCAAACCGGCAGTGGAGGAGCACCGGCCGGTCCGCGTCGATCATCTCCTTGATTTTGGCGTCGAGTTCGCTTGGGCTTTCGCAACGAAGGCCGATGGCGCCATAGGCTTCCGCGAGTTTGGTGAAATCGGGCAGTGAGGCCGAATAAGAGCGCGCTCGACTGTTGCCATCCGGCATGGAATCCCATTCTTGCGCCATGCCCGGATGCTCATCGCTCAAGACGAAAATCTTGATCGGCGCTTGATGCTGTATCGCCGTCGACAGCTCTTTCATCGTCGTTTGCACCGACGCGTCGCCGGCAATGTCGATGACAAGGCGGCCGGGATTTGCGAGCTGCGCCCCCAGCGCGGCAGGAAGGCCGAAACCCATGGTCCCCAATCCCCCTGAGGTAATCCAGCGATTGGGCCTGTCGAAACCGAAGAACTGCGCCACCCACATCTGCTGACCGATCTCCGTGGCGATGATGGGGTCGTGCGGCTTTGTCAGCGCATACAGACGCTCCAGCGCATGTTGCGGCATGATTGCATGGTCCAGCCGCTCGTAGGAAAACGAATCGTGGGTTCGCCAATGGTCGATCTGCGTCCACCACGCCCGCAACCGCTTCTGGTCGGGCATAGTGGAGAGCGACCGCCAAGCATGGATCATATCCGCCAGCACATGCGCGGCGTCGGCTTGAATGCCGATGCCGACGGGAACGCGTTTGTTGATCGACGAGGCGTCGATATCGATCTGGATTTTCTTCGAGTGAGGCGAAAACTCATGGACGCGCGAGATCGCGGGATCGTCAAACCGCGCGCCGATGGCGACCATCAGATCGCAGTCGCCAATTGCCATATTGGCTTCATGCGATCCGTCCTGTCCGGCGACGCGCAGCCAGTTCCGCCCGCTGGCAGGATAGGCTCCAAGCCCCATGACGGTCGACGTTACGGGAAAGCCGGTGAGGTCGACGAACTCACGCAACAATCTCGACGCCCCCGGTCCGGAGTTGATGATGCCGCCGCCGGTATATATGATGGGTCGTCGGGCTTCGGCCATCAACGCGACCGCCGCTCGGATCGCGTTTTGATCGCCTTGCATTGCCGGCTGGTAGCTCGGCAGCGTAGCTACCTGGTCAGGTGCAACGTAGGTCCCGCTGGCGAAGAGCACGTCCTTCGGCATGTCGACGAGAACAGGGCCGGGTCGGCCGGCGGCCGCGATCCGGAAAGCCAGATGGATCGTTTTGGCCAGATCGTCGACGTGTTTGACGAGGAAATTGTGCTTTGTGCAGGGGCGGGTGATGCCGACCGTATCGCATTCCTGAAAAGCGTCGGTACCGATCAGACTTGTCGGCACCTGGCCGGCGAGGCAAACGAGCGGGACGGAGTCCATAAGGGCATCCTGCAGCGCCGTAACCGCATTTGTAACGCCTGGTCCCGATGTCACCAGCATGACGCCAACTCTTCCCGTCGAGCGGGCATAGCCTTCGGCGGCGTGTCCGGCCCCTTGCTCATGGCGCACCAGGAAATGTTTGATGTCCTCCTGTTGGAAGATTTCGTCATAGATCGGCAGCACCGCTGCGCCGGGGTAACCGAAAATATGTTCGACACCGTTGTCGCGCAGCGCTTGCAGAACGATCTCGCCGCCGTTCATGCGACGATCAGAGGGGTTGTTGAGGGAAAAGTTGGCTGTCTCGCCGGTCATATCTGGGTTCCGTCGTGAGTGAGGTGATGGGTGCGACGAGGCATAAAAAAAGGCCCCGTCAGGGACCTGTTTTCGGCGCATGGGTGGCTATTGCCGGACGATCAGATCGTCCTGCCCATGCGCGATATCACCACTACGAGAACCATTGCGATTTTCATGGCCGATAGAGCTAGCGCCAAATCTACACGTCGTCAACGTTGCCTCTGCGTAGATTGTATCTGTGGTTGAGAATATTTGAGACCGGTTGGGTAGCCAGTGACGAGGCAAGGGCAGGGGGCAACCCGTTCGCAACCTATCGACAAGGCAAACTCTGCCCGCACGATCGCCACTAAGCGATTTCGACCACGTCTTCCAGTGCGCCCCGATCAGGGTTTCCGAGCTAGCCGCCGGCGTCGGTCCCGGCGCGAACCCAAGTTCTATGAAGACGTATGTGCGCCATCGAGGATCTGCCGCGCCTCGGCCCGCGGCGTGGCGACAGAATGGCGCTTGACGAGCGAGCATTCGAGCTTCGCAATCGGATAGCGCTTGCCGGGTGTACTTTCCGGGTTGAGATGTTCGATCGCCCATTGCCCCATGGCAAGATGTGGAAGGACCGAAGTCGTCAGCGGGGGAACGAGATGTCGTGAAATTTCTTCGTCGTCATATCCCACCACCGACATGTCCTGGGGAATGCGAAGCCCTGCATCCTTGAGCGCCTCGTAGCACCCGATGGCAGTGCGGTCGTTCTGGCAGAAGATCGCGGTGGGCGGCTCTTTCAGAGCAAGCAGTTTCATCGTGGCGGCATAGCCGGCACCGGCCGACCAGTCGCCTTCAATGACCAATTCCGGATCGAAGGGTATATCGGCGGTCGCCAACGCGCGGCGATATCCCGTCAGCCGGTCCTGCGCCGCCTGCATCCAGATTTCGCCGGTGATCGTCGCGATACGATGGTGTCCGTGCGTGATCAGATGCCGGGTGGAGCTCTGCCCTCCCGCGATCTCGCTCGGCACCACGGCGGGAAAGGCATGGTCCGCCGTATAACAGTTCAGCAGGACCGTCGGGATGTTGAGCTTGCTGACATAGGATGGAAGCTCCACCTGGCGGGTATAGATTGTCATATATATGAGCGCCGATATGCCTCCGTTCGTCAACGCCTCGATTGCTTTCGGCTCCATGACGGGGTCACTGAGCGTCTGGGTTACCAGAAGGACATTGCCGGCGTTCCAGGAGGCTTGCCGCGCGCCTTCGATCGCAACAATCGCTTCCGGGCTGGTGGCGAGTTGATCCACGGCGAAACCGATGACGTTGTCCAGTCCCGAATAAGAGGCCTTCGTCGTATAGGTCTTCTCCATGTAACCGAGCGCGCGCGCCGCCTCCAATACGCGATCGCGCGTCTGCTGTGAGATGCGGGTGCCGGGTGTGTCGTTGAGGACGAAGGAGACGGCCGCCTGCGAGCAGCCAGCCGCCGCGGCGATGTCCATCATCGTCACGCGTACAGGCTTATTTTGGGTCTTGGACTTTCGCATTCGTGGAAACTGTCTCTGCTTGGGATAACGGTTCAGGGTGATTGATTGTCGGTTTTGGTAATTAATATTATCATCTATCTGAAAGCGCTGGCAATTGCAGGAATTGCTGCAACTCTATCAGTTATTGGCACGTGTCAGTACAAAGTCGCCATTGTAGCCATTGCACGATGAAATGTTTTGATCTGCATTGATAATACTATTTACTAATTAAATTTCTTGTATACCGTCAAGGAGCGATCGGAACCTATGCCACTCGTCGCTTTGCGACGGCCCTAGGAGGGGGCGCGCATCCGGCCGGCCGTAAATCGGAAACGGGCCCGTGCAACTGCGGCCCTCGGGAGGTGTATTATGAAACAGCTGAAACGCAATGCAGCCTTGTTCTTCGCCGGGTTGATGCTGAGCGCGGCACCGATTGCCGTATCAAATGCTGCCGACAAGCCGACACTCGCATTTGTCGTCAACGGCGCATCCGACTTCTGGAAAGCCGCAGAGGCGGGCGTGAAGAAGGCGCAGGGCGAGATGCCCGACTACCAGATGGAGCTGAAGTACCCTGAGCAGGCATCTGTCGCCGTTCAGCAGCGGCTTATGGAAGACTTGGTCAGTGCCGGCGTCAAGGGGATCATGGTTTCCGCAGTCGATCCCAAGACCCAGACGGACGGTTTGAACAAGATCGGCTCGCAGACTGCTCTCTTCACCACAGATAGCGACGCGCCGCAGACCAACCGCGTCGCCTATATCGGCTCATCGAATATCGACGCCGGCATGCAGGCCGCCGAAATCGCCAAGAAAGCGATGCCGGACGGCGGCAAATGCATCGGCTTCGTTGGCCTGCTCGGCGCCGACAATGCCAAGGAACGCATCCAGGGCATGAAGGACGGCCTGAAGGGCACGAAGATCGAGCTGACAGATGTACGCGGCGACGATATCGACCAGACGCGCGCAAAGAAGAACGTCGAGGACGCGCTGGTGGCCAGCCCCGACGTCACCTGCATGGTCGGCTTCTACTCCTACAATACGCCGCGCATCTATGAAGCGTTGCGCGACGCCGGCAAACTCGGCCAGATCACTGTCGTCGGCTTTGATGACGATCCGATCACGCTCGGCGGCGTCAAGGAAGGCACGGTCGCAGCGACCGTCGTGCAACAGCCGTTCGAATGGGCCTATCAGGGCATGAAGCTGATGGCGGCCTACCTCAAGGGCGACAAGTCAGGCGTTCCCGGCAACGGCTTGATCATCATCCCGACGGTAATCATCGGCAAGGATGACGTTGACAAATATGCCGCCAGCCTGAAGGCCATGTCTGGAAAATAACCCTCCTTCGCGGCGGGGGCACTTGCCGCCGCCGCGAAAGACGTCTCATGCCGACAGTATTGGCAGCCATGGACAGGCGATGAACCACAGCTCCGACTTCCCGTCACCGGACGCGCTTGCAACGCCGTTCCTTTCGCTTTCCGGCGTTGGCAAGACCTATCCGGGCGTCGTTGCGCTTGAGGGCCTGTCGATCGACATCATACCGGGCGAGGTCATCGGCCTCGTCGGCGAGAACGGGGCTGGAAAATCGACGTTGATGAAGATTCTCGGCGGCGTGATCGCACCCGACCGAGGCACGATTCTGCTCGACGGAGCAGAGCTTCGTTTCCTCACTGTGGAATCGAGCATCGCATCCGGCATCGCCTTCGTTCACCAAGAACTCAATCTCTTTGAGAATCTCGACGTTGCTGCCAATATCTTCCTGGGCCGCGAGCCGCTAAAGGCCGGACCTTTCAAGCTCGTCGATCGCAATCGGCTGCGAGACATGGTGAAGCCGCTGTTGAAGCGGGTAGGGGCTCATTTTTCCGCCGACACACCCGTGGCATCGCTTTCCCTTGCCGAGCAGCAGATGGTGGAAATCGCCAAGGCGCTGTCCATCAACGCCAGGCTCGTCATCTTCGATGAACCCACGTCCAGCCTGCCGCTGGCCGAAACCGAGCGTCTCCTGAGCATTATCAAATCGCTGAAAGCCGATGGCATTAGTGTGGTTTTCATTTCGCATCGCCTCCACGAGGTTGAGCGCGTCGCAGACCGGGTCGTAGTCCTGCGCGACGGCACGCTTGTGGGCACGCTTGCCAAGAAAGACATCTGCCACGACCAGATGGTCAAGCTGATGATCGGCCGGGTGCTTGCGGCCCGGACCGCAAAACCGCAGCGCTCGCCCGGCTCGGTCGCGCTGAAGGCAAGCGGCGTGCGCACCGAGGCCTATCCCGGCCGCCCCGTTGATCTGGAAATCCGGTATGGAGAAATCATGGGGCTTGCAGGGCTTGTTGGGTCGGGCCGCACCGAGCTTGCAAAAGTACTCTTCGGCATCGACCGGAGCTACGGCGGAGCCATTCTGCAGGACGGGCGGCAAATTGCGGTCAGTTCTGCCCGAGATGCCGTCGCTCGTGGCATTTTCCTGGTCCCGGAGGATCGCAAGCGCAACGGCATTCTTCTTGATCTTCCGATCGCCCAGAACATAAGCCTTGCCGACCTTCCCCGGCTCTCCAGCCGCTTCATGCTTTCTGCCGAGCGGGAGAGGGCGGCGGCCGAAAAGCAGCGTGTTCGCCTTGGTATCAAGGCGCCCTCCGTTTCGACGCGAACCGGCACTCTGTCAGGCGGCAACCAGCAGAAGGTGGTGCTTGCCAAATGGTTGTCGATGAGCCCGAAGGTGATGATCTTCGACGAGCCGACACGCGGCATCGATATCGGCGCGAAGAACGAGATCTACGGCCTGATGCGAGCGCTTGCCGACGCCGGAGTGGCGATCCTGATGATCTCCAGCGACATGGAAGAGGTGATCGGCGTTTCTGACCGCATCGCCGTCATGCACGAGGGCCAGATCGCCGGCATATTGGAAGAGGACGAAATCAGCCAGGAAAGCGTCCTTTTGCTTGCCGTCGGCAAAAGGGTAAAATAGCCGCTGCGGCCCATAAAAATAAGGTATCGGGGGATGGATCTCGAATGATCAAAAAAGATATCGGACTGCTGCTTTTGATCGTCGTCGTCGGCATCGTCGTCGCCATCATCAATCCGCGCTTCCTGCTGCCGATCAACCTGGCCAACACTGCCAACCTGATCGGTCTGTTCGGCATCCTGTCGATCGGCCAGGCCTTTGTCATCATTACAGGCGGTATCGAGCTTTCCGTGGGCTCGCTGGTAGCACTTCTCGGCGTGCTCTTCGTCGATTTCATCGCGGTCCAGGATATGTCATGGATGCTGGCGCTGCTGCTCATTCTCGCGCTCGGCGCGGTCATAGGCGCCGTCCACGGCTGGCTGATTACTCGGCTCAACCTGCAGCCCTTCGTCGTCACCCTCTGCGGCCTCCTGATTTATCGTGGGGCAGCGCGCTTCTATACGGCTGACGGAACCGCGGGCTTTGCTTTCGGCCAGAATTTTCCAGACCTCGAATTCCTGACCGCCGGACGGTCTTACGGCGTTCCCAACACCTTCATCGCACTCGTCATCATTGCCGTGGTCATGTGGATCATGCTGCATCGCTCTGTTTTCGGGCGTTATCTATACGCGATCGGGAAGAACGAGGAGGCGGCCCGCTATTCCGGTATCCGTACCGGCCGCATGGTCATGTCGGCTTATGTCATCTGTGGGCTGCTGACGGCGCTTTCGGCGATTTATTTCGCCATGTACACACGCTCGATCTCGCCGGCGAGCCATGGTCAGTTCTACGAACTCTACGCAATTGCTGCTGCTGTACTTGGCGGTTTTTCGCTCCGCGGCGGCGAGGGATCGATTGTCGGCGTCGTGCTGGGCACGGTCCTGCTCCAGGAGCTGCAGAATCTCGTGAATCTATTGGGTATACCCTCGTCGCTGAATTTCGCCGTCATGGGTGGCGTGATCCTCATCGGCGTCCTGATCGACCAACAATGGCACGCGATCCGCGCAAGGCGCCGTCTTGTCTCGGCCGCCCGGCAGACCGAAACTCGTCTTTCGAACGAAGGCAGTTTGCCAGCGGTTGCCAATCAGGACTAGGTCAATTGATCGGGCCATGCGTGTCGTGACCTTTGCCCCGTTGCAAGATTAGATCGGGGCGGGTGAGGGCGCCGATCCATCGTTCTGAACCAGCTCCCCGAAACAGTCGCGCCGGCCGCGTGGCTGGAAAACCCGCTTCTTGCGCTCGCGACGCGAGACCCAGATGCCGGCCTCGGTCATCCATTGCCGCAGCGTTTCCTTGGCCACCGAGATCCGGTGCAGCTCGATCAGCTTCTCGCGAGCCAGGGTCGGACCGAAATCCAGATAGCGCTCCCGGATCAGATCCAGCGCCGCATTGCGAAACTCCTCGCAGTGGCGCCGGTTGCTCGGCTGGCGCTCAAGCTGCAATCGGCCGGCGATCTGTTGCGGCGACCAGCCATGCATGATGCGCTCGATCACCGATTGGCGGAGCTGCGCGAACCGGGCAAGTTTGCGCAGCTTGGCACGCCGTTCTCGCGCCATGTCATTGGCCATCACGCAGTAGTAACCGTTGAGGTCCGGCATCTCACGATCCTCGAACGTATTGCGGCGCAGCTCACGGAAAATGGTTGAGCGATGTCGGTGCAGCTTCTCGGCGATCACATCAACGCTGACCCCAGCCGTACGCCAGCGGGCAATCTTGCGGCGTTCATCGATATCGATCTGGGAGT
>NZ_VSZV01000046.1:0-1518 GCF_008919455.1 Rhizobium sp. PEPV16 | reverse complement strand
GTGACGCCAAGATCCATGGGGACCCCGGTGATTGCAACCTGGAGATTGCCGAAATCCGGATCATCGGCCGCGACCTGCATGTAGGGTGCGCTGAGGAAGGTCGGCGCTCCGGCATAGGGCGCCAGTCTCGTGCCGCTCTTGGAGATGATCTTCTCCGCCACTTTCCGAAACTTCTCGTCGAATATCTCGCCGCCATTGGCGTCTGCAAATTCTGCGCGCAGCTGTTCCAGCCGCGTTTTGTCCCACACCATGCGCTGCGTCTCCGCTTCAGGTCCGTCTCGTCAGACAAAGAGGTTGAGAAAGCAATTGGTATCGTTGTAGCAATCGGTATCAAAGAGAAATCGACATGATCGCTGCAAAACCCAATACCCTCGTTGCCCGCCTCTCTGCTCCGCCCATTCCTTCCGTCGTCGCCTGGAGCCACGAATACAAAGGAGAAAAAGGGCCGCTCATCGATCTGTCGCAAGCCGTGCCTGGCTATCCCGCGCATCCGGAGATGCTTCGGCTTCTGGGCGAGGCAGCCAGGCAACAGGCTATGACAGGATACGGGCCGATCGAGGGCGAACCTCTGTTGCGCAAGGCCTACGCGGCTCATCTTGCCGAGCTTTACGGCGCCAACCTGTCCGCCGGCAATATCCACATTACCGCCGGCTGCAATCAGGCGTTCATGTGTACGGCGATCGCGCTTGCGGGCGCGGGCGATACGGTGGCGCTGACCAATCCCTTCTATTTCAACTACGACACGACGCTATCGATGCTTGGGATCGAGCGCCGATTGGTCGATTGTGACCCCGCCAGCGGGTTTCTTCCCGATCCGGGTTCGGCCGAGGCGGCCCTTGCAGCGGGCGCGAAGATACTTGCCGTTGTGACACCCAATAATCCCACGGGGGCTGTCTATCCGCCCAGCCTGCTTCATGAGCTTTTCGTTCTCTGCCGGAAATATGGCGCCTGGCTGATCCTCGATGAAACCTATCGCGATTTCCTTGGCGAGGATGACGGGCGGCCGCACGCTCTTCTCTCGGAGCCGGGCTGGCAGGATACACTCGTTCTTCTCTACAGCTTTTCCAAGTCCTTCTGCATTCCCGGTCATCGGCTGGGTGCAGTCACGGCAGGCCCCAAACTCATCGCCGAGATCGCCAAGGTGATGGACAATATGCAGATCTGCGCGCCGCGTTCGGCTCAGATCGCGGTTGCATCGGCGATCCCAGCGCTCGCCGACTGGCGGACCGGCAACCGGCTCGAGATCGCTCGCCGGGCGGAGGCGTTGAGGCAGGTTTTTTCCGGGCTGCCGGATTGGCAGATCGGAGCAATCGGCGCTTACTTCGCTTTTGTCCGCCATCCTCACGCCGATCGATCGTCTTCCGAGGTTGCCGAAAAACTTGCCAAGGAATCCGGCGTTGTTTGCTTGCCGGGCGCCTATTTCGGGGAGGGGCAGGAGCGCTACCTCAGACTTGCCTTTGCCAATGCGGCTGTCGCCGCGATTGGGCTATTGTCCGAGCGCCTTCGCTAGTTAGATAT
>NZ_VSZV01000124.1:0-6193 GCF_008919455.1 Rhizobium sp. PEPV16 | reverse complement strand
AGAAAGGCCCACTTCGCGATGAAGTCCTCGTTGTCAGGCTAGACGATGATAAGACCTCGTTCGTTCGGATTTCACGGTACGAAATCGGCGAAGTCGAAGACGCCTGCCTGTACTTGCCGCTGGCGTCGATTTGGTCGCGCATAATGGAGCGAGCCTCTGCGAAGTATGCGACGGAGGCCAATTGATGGTCTGGCCGTTTAACAAACCGGCGCCCGTCGTCGTGGAGCAGAAAAGCCTTGGCGACCCGACGGCGGAACTGCTGGAGCTCTTTGGCGCTATGCCGGCCGGCACGTCGATCAGTAACGCCGAGGCGCTATCAGTTCCTGCTGTGAGTGCTGCAGTCCGCATCATATCGGAAGCTGCGGCCAGCCTGGATCTTAAACTAAAGCGTAAGGTCGACGACGCCGAGGAAGACGTTACGGACCATCCCGGCCTGAAGCTTCTCACAGGCCAGGCCAACGGCTGGACAAGCGGCTTCGAACTCATCCGCGATCTCGTCGCTGGCGCGCTCACGAAAGACACGGGCGCTCTTTGCTATGTGACAAAAGTCAACGGCGAGCCGCGCGAAATGATCGTCTATCGAGACGGCATCATAGGTGTAGACGAAGACGATAAGACCGGCGAACCGAAATACCGGATTGGCGGGCAGTTCGCTTCATCGAAGAACATCATGCGTGTCCGCGGCCCATTCACGCGATGCCCACTGTCCATGGCCCGCAGCGCCATCAGCACGGCCAGTGCTATGGAAGGCTATGCAAATGGCCTATGGACGAACGGCGCCCGCCCTGGCGGGGTTATCGAAACCCCTCAAAAACTAGGGTCTGATGGCGTCAAGGCGTTGCTGGCCGGCTGGAAGGCGGCGTTCTCCGGAAAGGCCAACGCGGGCAAAACCGCCGTTCTCTATGAGGGTGCCGTTTACAAGCAGATGGCGCTAACCAGCGTCGACGGCGAGTTCACGGCCAGTCGGACATTCCAAATCCTCGAGATTGCCCGCGCTTTCAGAGTCCCCCCGGTATGCTTTTCGAGCTCACTCGGAACACGTGGGGAAACTCGGAACAGCAGGCCAAAGAGTTCATCCAATACACGCTGATTCCGTGGCTGCGGATCCTTGAGGCCGCCTTCAATCGCACGCTCCTGTCTGAAGAGGAGCGCGGCGAATATCGCTTTGCCTTCGACATTGACGACACCAGCCAGGCCGACCTCACGGCGCGCGCTACGGCCATCAGCACTCTTATCACGGCAAGGGTTCTAAATCCGAACGAAGCCCGCGACTGGCTCGGTATGCCACCTCGTGACGGCGGCAACGAGTTCGCCAATCCGGCGATCGACACGGCGAAACCAGCCGCGAACGACAACAAACCACTTCCAATCAAGGAGACGGCATGACCGTCGAAAGACTAGAATTCAAGGCCGCCTTCACAGCGGACGATACTGGCCGCGTGGAGGGCAAGGCATGGGACTTTTCCAGCCCTGACCGCGTCGGCGACGTCATCGAACCGGCAGCGTTCCTCGGCGCCGTGGGCAAGTCTCTGCCGATGCTCTTTGCGCATGATCAGGCGCAGGTAGTCGGCACGTGGGACGCGGTAAGCGTCGAATCTGACGGCCTGAAGGTCTCCGGCAAACTGCTTGTCGAGGATGTCGCCCGCGCTAGGGAGGTTCGCGCTCTTCTACGCGCAAAATCAGTCACCGGGCTCTCAGTGGGCTTCATGACAAAGAAGGCTGCACCCCGCAAAGGCGGCGGCCGAACAATCAGCGACTTGGACCTCATTGAGGTCAGCCTAGTTGCCGTGCCCGCTCATCCCGGCGCGCAAATCTCAAATGTGAAGGAACTACCAATGCCTGCTACCGCAGAAACCAAAACAGTCGAAGAACTCGCCGTCGAACTCAAGGCTGCGAATGACAATATCGCGCTCGTGACCAAGCGCCTCGAAACTGCCGAGACGACGCTTGCTCGCCCGGCGATCATTGGCAACGCAGCCAACGACAACAACGAGCCGACGGCTGAGCAGAAGGCTTTTGGCGCCTACATTCGCTCGACGCCGCATGCACCGGTTTCGGCCGACGAGTTGAAGACTCTCACGGTGTCGAGCGATCCCGCCGGCGGTTATCTCGCGCCAGCTGAATTCAGCACGGAATTCGTTCGCGACCTAGTGCAGTTCTCGCCGATCCGCGCCATCGCCAGCGTCCGCACCACCGGCTCGCCTTCCGTGATCTACCCGGCCCGAACCGGCATCACCAACGCGAAGTGGAAAGGTGAGACGCAGGCGCAGGAAGGCAGCGAACCGGCATTCGGCCAAGCCGAGATCCCGGTGAACGAGATCAACACGTACGTCGACATTTCCAACCAACTTCTCGCCGATTCCGCCGGCGTAGCAGAGTCGGAAGTCCGTCTCGCGCTCGCAGAAGACTTCGGCCAGAAGGAAGCCACCGCTTTCCTCACGGGCACCGGCTCGAATATGCCGAAGGGTCTTTTCGTCGATACTGCGATCGCATCCAAGGCAGCGTCAGCGGCTGCAGCCATCAACTTCGACGATTTCATCGGCGTGTTCTACGATCTTCCAGCCGTCTATCGTAATGCCGGCACATGGGGAATGAATAGCAAGACCCTGGCAGCAGCAAGGAAATTGAAGGATAACCAGGGTCAGTATTTGTGGACTCCATCCCCCGCGGTCGGCCAGCCCGAAAGCATCCTTGGTCGCCCGGTCATCGAGTTGCTTGAGGCTGACGATATCGGCGCCAACAAGTCGCCGGTCATCTTTGGCGATTTCAGCGGCTACAGGATCGTCGATCGTCTTTCCCTGTCGATCCTCGTCAACCCGTATCTCAAGGCCACGGAAGGCATCACACGATTCCACGCCACCCGTCGCGTCGGTGGTGCAGTTCTTCAGGCTGCGAAGTTCCGCAAGATGAAGAACCCGGCTTCGTAAGTCTCGCCAACCTTCCCACCTTTTGGGCGGCCACGTGCCGCCCTCCTCATTTCTAGGAGATATACATGCGTTCAATCGCAGCAAACATCGGCGCCAAGTCGTCGATCGATCCCGCAGTGCAGTCTGCCAGCATCAACGGCACTGGCATTGATACCCTCGGTTTCGGCAGCCTTGCATTCCTCGTCCAAACCGGCGCGATTGTCGGCTCGGGCGTGTTCGGCGTCTCGCTCGAAGACTCGGATGATAACACCACGTTCGCGGCCGTCGCCGCCGAACAGGTCAAATCCAACGCACCGACCGCTCTTGTGGCCAGTTCCACCTACAAGGTCGGCTATCACGGGTTCAAGCGCTATGTGCGGCCTGTGCTGACCAAAGCATCCGGAACGTCGATTGCGGCAGGTGTCGCTGCGGTCCTGGGCCGCGCGGCAATCCGACCAGTCGCCTAATCCAGCGGGGTGATGTGGGGCGCTGAGCGGCGCCTGAAGGGCATGGCGGCCCGCTACTCCAAACCCGCCATGTCCACGCTCTGCGGCTGGTTACCGCGGTTGGCGGTCAGGGAGATCCTGGCCGCCTTCATCATGAGGAAACATTATGCCCAATGTCATATGCCCCTGCGGCTTTAGCGTGCCCAAGGGTACGCGATGCGATTGCTCCACCAAGCGAGCAGCAGCCCGTCAGCGCGAGCTTGACGCAGCGCGAGGCAGCGCGGCCAGCCGAGGCTATGACGGCAAGTGGTCACGCGAAAGCAAGGCTTGGTTGGCTGCGCTAGGCAGCCCGCTGTGTGCGTGTGGTTGCGGTAGGCAGGCCAATATGGTCGACCACATCATTGCGCCAAAGGGCGACAAGAAGCTGTTCTGGGACCGCAAGAACTGGCAGCCATTCCACGACATCTGCAACCGTCGCAAGGCCATCAAGAGCGAGGGTGGCTTTGGGCGTTAATCCCGCAACTCGTTGATGCTCTTGCCCACGGCTCGCTCTATGCCCTTACGCACACCCATCAGAAACGGCGTACTGTTGCTACGCGTTGCAGGCGCCGATGGTGTGCTGGGCATGCTTACCGACGTCCCCTTGATGGCCCTGTAGCCCACCGCAAAGCCATCGCTGAAGCTGCCTTCTCTGATCATATCGCCCATTGCCGAATCCTCCCATCAGTTGCGCGCCATGGTCGCACAACCCCGGATGGGTCGTCAATTTCCCCCCAAACGGGCGGGACCAGCGTGGGTGTCATCTTCGGTATAACCTCGAATTGGAAATTTCACACTATGGCAATCGTCGACCTCGTCGCCGCTAAGGCGCACATGAACATAACTTTTAGCGATGACGACAACCTCATCGAGGGCAAGATCGAAGCCGCGCAGGCTCACATTGAGAGCCTTCTAGGGTTCGCGATCGAGGAAGAGTTTGAAACCGTGCCGGCTGACCTAAAGCAGGCCGTGCTCGCCCTGGTCGCCCACTTCTACGAGAACCGGGAAGCCACGGGCGTCAATCTGTTCGAAGTGCCGATGTCCGTTTGGGACGTGGTGCGCGAAAGGCGGTCGTATGCGTTTGAATGAGGTGTCCCATGCGCGGTCGTAAGGCCCAAGTATCCGCCCTCGACGGCGCGCTTTCCTCGGCCCCGCCGGCGCCAAAGTGGCTGCCGGCCCATGCAAAGGCGGAATGGCGCCGCGTCGTGCCGCAGCTCGTCGTCGACCGAAAAATTGCAGCCCACGAACTTGGCACGGTCGAAGCCTACTGCCTGGCCGTAGCGAACATGCGGACGGCCGAGGCGATCGTGTCCAAGGATGGCCCGACATACGTCTCGCCGACCGGTGAATTGAAACGACACCCCGCCACAACCCTCGTCAAGGAAGCCGTGGAAGCCTCTCGCAGGCTTGCCGCAGAGCTCGGATTGACGCCCGCAAGCAGAACCAAGAATAAGGGAGGCGCCGCCGGCAATGACGATGACGACGCCCTCGGCGATATCTAGCCACCCGGCATGGGTATTCGACAACTCCCCCATTCCCGATCCGCACGGCAAAGGCGAGCGTGCCGTAGCGTTTCTCAAGGCCCTGAAACATCCTAAGTCTACGCTCCCTGGCCGCGCTTTTCAGCTAGACTGCTGGCAAGAGAGGATCATCCGCAAGGTCTACGGCGACACAAAACCAGACGGCACGCGCCGTGTGAAAACTGTCTTCGCCCTCATCCCGCGCGGCAATAGAAAGACCACCCTCGGCGCGGCTTTGGCGATGCTTCACCTCGGGCCGGAACGCATACCGGGCAGCCAGGTGGTGTCGGCTGCAGTTGATCGCGACCAAGCGCGTATTGCGCTTGAGGAGATGAAGGGCGTCATTGGCGCCCATCCGCGGCTTGAGGAAGCCTTTGCAGTTCAAGACACGAAAAACCGCATCACTCACCGCAGGAGCAGCGCCTACTATCGGGCCATGTCGGCAGATGCTGCGACGGCGCACGGACGCTCGCCGGTCTTCGCTCTGGTCGACGAGCTTCATGCTTGGAAAAAGCGAGACCTGTGGGACGCAGTCAAAACTGGTCTGGTGAAAACACCTGGCAGCTTGCTCGTTGTCACAACAACTGCCGGCATCGGGCATGAAAACATTGCATACGAGATGTACAGGTATGCCAAGGCTGTGGCCACCGGCCAGATCGAAGACGACGCCTTTCTGCCAATCTTATTCGAGGCCGGGCCAGAAGAAGATTGGCGCGATGAGGCGGTTTGGCACCGCGTAAACCCCGGCTTGTCTTGCATTCCGCCATATCCGGACATTGACGGGATGAGGCAGATGGTTCGCGAGGCGGAGCATCGGCCGGCAGATAGGGAGATGTTTCGCCAGCTTCATCTCAACGTTTGGCTTGATGGCGCTGCGAATCCGGAATGGTCGCTCGACGTTTGGGATGAAAATGCCGGCGAACTTGATTTGGCGGCGCTGGAAGGGCGGCCGGCATGGATCGGTGTGGATCTTGCTAAGCGCATCGATTTGGCCGCAGTCGCAATGGCGGTGCCGACGGATGACGGCACGATAGCACTACATGTTCAGACGTTCTGCCCCGAGGGAGCAATCCGCCGGCGCACCGATGGCGTGCCGTACGCTTTATGGAGAGACCAGGGCTGGCTCACCGCCACGCCTGGCGACACGATCGACCTCGAGATGATCGAGACCTACATCCGCGATCTCTCGGAACGTTTTCAAGTCGAGGAAGTGGCCTTCGACCGGTGGCATGCTCAGGACGTGATGAAGAGCCTGGAAGAGGACGGCATGCCCGTTGCGGAG
>NZ_VSZV01000258.1:19082-19333 GCF_008919455.1 Rhizobium sp. PEPV16 | reverse complement strand
CGACCGACTTGACCTTGACGCCGGCCTTGCGGCCCGACGGCTCCTCGGTCTTCAACACCTTGAGGCGCGGCGCGGTCGAGACGCCGAAATCATCAGGGCTCTTCTTGTCGAGCAGCTTCTTCTTCGCCTTCATGATATTCGGCAGCGAGGCATAACGCGGTTCGTTCAAGCGCAGATCGGTGGTCACGACCGCCGGCAGCTTGATCTCGATCGTCTGCAGGCCGCCATCGACTTCGCGGGTGACGGTTGCT
>NZ_VSZV01000258.1:18722-19072 GCF_008919455.1 Rhizobium sp. PEPV16 | reverse complement strand
CCGCCGGCAGCTTGATCTCGATCGTCTGCAGGCCGCCATCGACTTCACGGGTCACCTGAGCCTTGCCATCGCCGATCTCGATCTTCGAGGCGAAGGTCGCCTGGGCAACTCCCATCAACGCCGCCAGCATCTGGCCGGTCTGATTGCTGTCGTCGTCGATCGCCTGCTTGCCGACGATGATGAGGCCCGGCTGCTCAACGCCGGCGACAGCCTTGAGGATCTTGGCCACAGTGAGCGGCTCGATCTGATCGTCGGTCTCGACCAGGATCGCCCGGTCGGCACCCATGGCAAGTGCGGTGCGCAGCGTCTCTTCGGCTTTGGCAGGACCGATCGAGACGACCACCACTTCC
>NZ_VSZV01000258.1:13337-18685 GCF_008919455.1 Rhizobium sp. PEPV16 | reverse complement strand
CCCGGATCTTCACGTTGTAGTCGACAACCCGTTTGACTGGGACGAGAATTTTCATGGGCAACCCCCTTTATTTCAAAACTGCTGGCCGTTCGGCAAGTAATGCCCAGAAGGCGAAGAGCGGCGTGTCGAGCGACCTCATGGCATGCTTGATGTCGGGGACATTGTAGAAGGATCCGCCGATACCAGGCGAAAACCAGTCACCTTCCCCCTGCTGGAACTCTCCCTCGGAAAGCACGAGATAGACTTCCTCGGGCGCATGGTCGTGATCGGGATAGCGCACGTGAGGCGCCATCAAAGTCACGCCGATCCACAGGTCGCTCCGCTCCTCCAATCCTCCCGGGCCGATAATCATGGCGTTGGCATGCCCATCGACAAAATTGCCGCTGGCCGTGTGGTCATACTTGCTGCGCCGGCGCCATTCAAGCATTGGCTCGATGCCTTTGAACCCCTCGATCAAACGCATCAGCGAAGGATAGGACGTATCGACCGAAAGCGCCACATCAAGCTGAGCGCACACGGGCAATCGGCTTCCCTCTCCCGCCCGCGCGGCTCCTGGGCGCTCGAGCGCCGCAAAAATCTGACGGACCGAGCGGCGGGCTTCCGGGGCATTCGCGAACTGATCGAAAGCCACAAAAGTCGCGTCCAGGAAAACCTGGAGGCTTTCATTGCGTGAACTCATGTCATCACCTCCCGAGACGATCGGCCGGCAAGCGGTCCGCTCTTGCGATCAGATATCTTTCGCAATGCGCAGCCCGTCATAGACAGCGGCATGCGTGTTGCGTGCGGCGACCGCATCCCCGATCCGGAACAGCTGGAACTTGCCATCAGGATTGCGGATCACTGACTGAGGTTCTCCGGAAAGAAGCTGGTCGTGCGACATCTCGCCGAGATTGCTCGAGCTGGGTTTCAGTTCGAAATAGAGCTCGTCGAGCGGAATGGTCCCATGATTGACGACGATCTGGTCGAAGCTGTGCTGCCTGGCAATCCCGCCGTAATCGCTGCCGACATGGGCGACGAGCTGGTTGCCGCTCTTTTCGACGGCTTCGAGACGATAGGTGACGGTGAAGGTCACGTCGTGCTTCTGCAGCGACCGCATATAGGGCACCAGGTTCATGGCCATGACCTCGGGCGCGAAGGACCGGTCCGGCGTCATGATCTCGACCTTGGCGCCTGCCTTGGCGAGAAATTCGGCCGCCTGAAGGCCGGCATGGTCGCCGGCATCGTCGAAGATCAGCACGTTGGTTCCAGGCTTCACGTCGCCGGAGATAATGTCCCATGAGGAGACCACCAGGTCGTTGCCACTGGCGAGAACCTCGGTATGCGGCAAGCCGCCGGTCGCGATGATGACGACATCGGGATTCTCGGCCTCGATGGTATCGGCTTCCGCCCAGCTGTTGAAGTGGAAGGTGACGTCGTATTTCTCGCACTGGCTCATGCGCCAGTCGATGATGCTGATCATCTCCCTGCGGCGCTCACTTTGAGCGGTAAGGCGGATCTGACCGCCGGGATTGTTCGCCGCTTCGAAAACCACGACCTGGTGGCCGCGCTCTCCGGCGACGCGCGCCGCTTCCAGACCAGCCGGGCCGGCGCCGACGATGACGACCTTTTTCTTGGTGTCTGCCTTTGCCACGATATGCGGCATGGTCAGTTCGCGGCCGGTGGCTGCATTATGGATACAGAAGGCCGCCCCGCCCTGGTAAATGCGATCGAGACAGTAATTGGCGCCGACGCAGGGACGAATATCGTCTTCCCGCTTTTCGATGATCTTGCGGACGATATGCGGGTCGGTCATGTGGGCGCGGGTCATGCCGATCATGTCGACCTTGCCGGAGGCGATCGCGTGGCGCGCGGTGGCGACGTCAGGGATTTTCGCCGCGTGGAAGGTCGGGAAATCGGTTGCGGCGCGAATTTCGCCGGCGAAATCGAGATGCGGTGAATTCGCCATGCCCTGGATCGGGATCACGTCGGTCAGACCCGCATCGGTATCGATGTGACCGCGGATCACGTTCAGGTAATCGATCAGGCCGCTTTCCTTCAGGCGCTTGGAAATTTCGATGCCGTCGCCCTTGCCGGTGCCGCCGGGAAGACATTCGTCTGCGGTGTAGCGCACACCCAGAATGAAGTCGTTCCCCACCCTTTGCCGGATCGCCTTGAAGACATCGAAACAGAAGCGCAAACGGTTGTCGAGCGAGCCGCCATAGGGACCGTCGAGCTCGTTGGTGAGCGGAGACGTGAACTGATCGATCAGGTGGCCGTAGGCTTCCAGTTCGACACCGTCCATGCCGCCTGCCTTCATGCGCTCGGCAGCGTCGGCGAAATCCTTGATGATGCGCTCGATGTCCCAATCTTCCATCTTCTTCGGGAAGGCGCGGTGGGACGCCTCGCGCTGATGCGATGGCGCCACGACAGGCAGCCAGTCGCCCTTGTCCCAGCGCGTGCGCCGGCCGAGATGGGTGAGCTGGATCATGATCGCCGCGCCCTCTTCATGCACGGCGTCGGTCATTTCCCGGACCCAGGGTACGATCTCGTCCTTATAGGCGAGCAGGTTGTTGAAGACCGGCGGGCTGTCTCTGGAAACCGCGGCCGAGCCCGCCGTCATCGTCAAGGCCACCCCGCCCTTTGCCCGCTCCACCGTATAGGCACGGTACCTCTCCTTCGGCATGCCGTCTTCCGGATAGGCCGGTTCGTGGGAGGTCACGATGATACGGTTGCGTAGCGTCAGATGCTTGAGCTGGTAGGGTTGAAGAAGGGGATCGTTCGACATGGGCCGTGGTTCCGGATTAAAAACGTCAGAGCAGACGCTAAGCACAATGTACATATGTGTCAACATTGAAAACAACTGGGTCGTTGTTTTCGACACTGATGTACATTTTTCTTGTGCGCGGCTTGATAATTTGATAGGAGATAGCCCATGGATCAGGCTTTGAACGACACTGGCTGGCGCGGATCACAGGAGGGATGGCTGGAAGCAGCTTACCACGCGCTGCTGGATTCCGGCGTGGATTCGGTGAAAATTCTGCCGCTGGCGAAGAAGCTCAATCTCTCGCGCACGAGTTTCTACTGGTTTTTCAAGGACCGGGAAGAGCTGCTGGCCGGGCTCGTGGCGCGGTGGCGCGATAAAAACACCGGCAACATCGTCAAGCAGTCCGAAGCCTACGCGGAATCGCTTGCCGAGGCGATGCTCAACGTCTTCGACTGCTGGCTCAACAATGATCTGTTCGACGCCAGGTTCGAATTCGCCGTGCGCAGTTGGGCGCTGCAGTCCGACGAGATTCTCGCCGAGGTCCGGCAAGCCGATCAGCTCCGGCTTGATGCGCTCAAGCGGATGTTTATCCGGTTTGGGCTACCAGAAGCGACATCAGATGTCCGAGCGCGAACAACTTACCTCGTGCAGATCGGATATATCTCCATGCAAGCCAAGGAGGAACTCGCCGTCCGCATGAAACGGATTCCCGAATATATCGCGATCTACACCGGCGAAGTGCCGCAACAGAGGGAGCTCGATCGCTTCTTCTCGCGGCATGGCTACAGGCCCGGTTAGGGAGAGCTGGATGAGCGTTTCCTTGAGGATCGGCATCATTGGCGGCGGCGGTTGGCTGGGCGGAGCAATCGCCGGCTCGATCCTTGATGCCGGCCTGGTCGAACCTCGAAATCTCTCCCTCTCCTATCGCAGCCAGCAGCCACACCGTTTCCCGAATTCTTTTTTGACCACCGACAATCAGGCACTTGCCGACCGCTCGGACGTGATCGTCCTCTCCGTCCGTCCTGATGACTGGCATACTCTTGATGTCGATGCCGGCGGCAAGCTCGTCATCTCAGTCATGGCGGGCATCCGTCTGGACGCACTTTCCGAGCGCCACAACACCGGCCGCGTTATCCGCGCTTTGCCCAATGCCGCCGCCGAAGTGGCCAAGTCCTATACGCCGTGGATTGGCGCGAGCGATGTCACCGAAGACGACCGGGCCCTCGTCCGCGCGATTTTTCAGGCATGCGGATCTGAGGACGAGGTCGCAAGGGAAAGCGACATTGATTACCTCACCGGTCTTTCCGGGTCCGGACCGGCATTCCCGGCGCTGCTCGCGGCCGCCATGATCCGCGACGCCGTCGCAAATGGCCTGCCGGCGGAGATTGCGCGCCGCGCCGTGAACACGGTGATCACAGGCGCCGGCCGCCTGCTGGAGCGTCAAGACGAATCTCCTGACGATGTCGTTCAAACCTTTCTCGGCTATCGCGGAACCACGGCGGCAGCCATCGAAGGCATGTGCGCTGCGGGGTTCAACGCTTCGGTTGCGGAAGGGCTATCGGCAGCATTCAAGAAATCGGTGAGTATGGGAGACGCTTCCTGACAACCGTTGGAGTGGGTCCTGCGGCGCCCCGCTCAGCAAAACCGGCCGCTAAACAGAGGGAACGAGAATGAAAAAACTATTCGCATCGACATGTCTGACGTTCGGCCTGATCGGCGGGGCGTCTTTCGCCAGCGCCGCCGAATGCGGCACTGTCACCATCGCCAGCATGAACTGGCAGAGTGCAGAGGTTCTCTCCAACCTCGACAAGTTCATCCTGAACGAAGGTTATGGCTGTGAGGCCGAAATCACCGTCGGCGATACCGTCCCGACGATTACCTCGATGGCCGAAAAGGGCCAGCCGGACATCGCACCGGAAGCATGGATCGACCTGCTGCCCGATGTCGTCAAGAAGGGAACGGAAGAAGGCCGGATCGTCCAGGTCGGCTCTCCGCTGCCCGATGGCGGCGTCCAGGGCTGGTGGATTCCCAAATATCTGGCCGATGCCCATCCCGACATCAAGACCATCGGCGACGTGCTGAAACATCCGGAACTCTTCCCCGCTCCTGAGGATCCGAAGAAGGGCGCGATCTACAACGGACCGCAGGGCTGGGGCGGCACCGTGGTGACCACGCAGCTCTACAAGGCCTTCGAAGCCGACAAGGCCGGCTTCACCCTCGTCGATACCGGCTCGGCTGCCGGCCTCGATGGTTCGATCTCCAAGGCTTACGAACGCAAGGAAGGCTGGGCCGGCTATTACTGGGCGCCGACCGCGCTGCTCGGCAAGTATGAAATGGTCAAGCTGGAAGCCGGCGTGCCGAACGACGCCGCCGAATGGAAGCGCTGCAATACGGTCGCCGATTGCCCCGACCCGAAGCCGAATGCATGGCCGGTCGACAAGATCGTAACCCTCGTTGCAAAGCCTTTCTCGGAAAAGGTCGGCCCGGAAGTCATGGACTACCTGACGAAGCGCTCCTGGAGCAACGACACGGTCAACAAGCTCATGGCGTGGATGACCGACAACCAGGCGACCGGCGAGGACGGTGCCAAGCACTTCCTCAAAGA